>NZ_JBFRGR010000131.1:0-308 GCF_052115445.1 Paenibacillus sp. 2RAB27 | reverse complement strand
GCGTACGAAAGAATAATTGATCTTTGAAAACTGAACAACGAGTGAGTAAGCACAGTCGAGTAATCGACTATAAAAGAGATTGCAAAATCTCGCTAGCTTCAAATGAGCAAGTCAGCTTTCAGATATACGGACGAGCAATCGTCCAAACTATTATGGAGAGTTTGATCCTGGCTCAGGACGAACGCTGGCGGCGTGCCTAATACATGCAAGTCGAGCGGGTTTATCCTTCGGGATAAGCTAGCGGCGGACGGGTGAGTAACACGTAGGTAACCTGCCTTTAAGACTGGGATAACTAACTGGGATAACTA
>NZ_JBFRGR010000130.1:0-330 GCF_052115445.1 Paenibacillus sp. 2RAB27 | reverse complement strand
TTTTGGTTAAGCCCTCGACCGATTAGTATTCGTCAGCTGCATACGTTGCCGCACTTCCACCTCGAACCTATCAACCTCGTCGTCTACAAGGGGTCTTACATACTGGGAAATCTCATCTTGAGGGGGGCTTCGCGCTTAGATGCTTTCAGCGCTTATCCCCTCCGTACATAGCTACCCAGCGATGCCTCTGGCGAGACAACTGGTACACCAGCGGTACGTCCATCCCGGTCCTCTCGTACTAAGGACAGCTCCTCTCAAATTTCCTACGCCCGCGACAGATAGGGACCGAACTGTCTCACGACGTTCTGAACCCAGCTCGCGTACCGCTTT
>NZ_JBFRGR010000129.1:0-344 GCF_052115445.1 Paenibacillus sp. 2RAB27 | reverse complement strand
TAACGAGGAGGTGTTCACAATGGGTGAACAACGGCAAAGGTACAATGATGAATTTAAACAACAAACGGTAAAATTTATTCAAGAACAAACGAAATCGGTAACGGAAATAGCTGAAGAACTTAACATTCCTGCGGGAACGCTTCATCAATGGGTGGCGAAGTATCGCCAATTTGAAAGTGAATCCCTTGCCAGTCCTGAGAAGGTCCGTCAATTGGAGCAGCTCTTGAAAGAGAAAGAACGTGAACTCGCAGAGAAGGATCGCCGGATATCAGAGGCGGAAGAAGAACTAGCGATTGTAAAAAAGGCCGTACACATCTTCAGCAGACCAAGGAACTAAGGTTCCA
>NZ_JBFRGR010000128.1:0-355 GCF_052115445.1 Paenibacillus sp. 2RAB27 | reverse complement strand
AGAGGCAGACCCAGGGAACTGAAACATCTAAGTACCTGGAGGAAAAGAAAACAAAAGTGATTCCGTCAGTAGCGGCGAGCGAAAGCGGAATAGCCCAAACCAAGGAGCTTGCTCCTTGGGGTTGTAGGACCTCGWTATGGGGTTAGTTTGGTAGGCGAAGTGATCTGGAAAGGTCCGGCATAGAAGGTAAAAGCCCTGTAGCCCAAACYGAACGAAAYYCCTAGAGGTATCCTGAGTACGGCGGGTCACGTGAAACCCCGTCGGAATCCGGCAGGACCATCTGCCAAGGCTAAATACTCCCTAGTGACCGATAGTGAAGCAGTACCGTGAGGGAAAGGTGAAAAGCACCGCGGAA
>NZ_JBFRGR010000127.1:0-389 GCF_052115445.1 Paenibacillus sp. 2RAB27 | reverse complement strand
TCTACTCTCCCAGAACCCTGCGGTTCAAGTACCATCGACGCTGGAAGGCTTAACGGTCGTGTTCGAGATGGGAACGCGTGGATCCCTTCCGCCATCATCACCAAACAGTCAAAGCGTTTGTTTGCGCCTTGAAAACTAGATACGAAACTTCACGTAAAGTTAGCATTTGCTTAGGTTTTCTGGGCCCCAAACAAGTATTCGGAATTCGCTACAAAGCTTATCTTCACTTGGTTGGGATTGTTTTGGTTAAGCCCTCGACCGATTAGTATTCGTCAGCTGCATACGTTGCCGCACTTCCACCTCGAACCTATCAACCTCGTCGTCTACAAGGGGTCTTACATACTGGGAAATCTCATCTTGAGGGGGGCTTCGCGCTTAGATGCTTTCAG
>NZ_JBFRGR010000126.1:0-399 GCF_052115445.1 Paenibacillus sp. 2RAB27 | reverse complement strand
CCAATTACAGGCGAGAGCGCAACAATGCTGCCCTCATTCCCTATGTTTTTCAATGCGCCTGCGGCAAYGTTCAGCGTATCGCCTTTCTTCACGTCAATGCCTGTTCCGCCTAACGTGATGGTCATAACCGTATTGTTGAGCGTCCAGCTTACCGYCGGCGTTGWACCTAAGCTTCCAGCTCCGCCTCCCGCTTTCGTTACACTCACATAGGTGTTCACATTGCTTGCATCAATCGCCGCGTTCGTTGGTGTATCAAAGTAGACGGTGATCGTATCTGTCGCGTCTGCTCCTACGCTTAACGCTACGTCTGCTGCATCTGCTCCTGTCACTCCAAGCCCTGCTGTTGCGTCAATCGCTGGCTTTTTGCTGCCGAAGCTATCCGTAATTTGTACGCTTAAC
>NZ_JBFRGR010000125.1:0-402 GCF_052115445.1 Paenibacillus sp. 2RAB27 | reverse complement strand
CATGTATCTAGCAAGTGTTTTAGATTTGTACACACGCAAAATTGTAGGTTGGAAACTCGGAGACCGTATGACGACCGACTTAGTTCTCGCTGCCTTAGATCAAGCCTACGAGGCTCAAAAACCTCCTAAAGGCCTACTGCATCACTCAGATCGTGGCTCACAGTACGCATCAACCGATTACCGTAAAAGACTAAAAAAATACAAAATAAAAGCTAGCATGAGTCGGAAAGGCAACTGTTATGACAATGCTTGCATCGAATCTTTTCATAGTGTACTAAAGAAAGAGTTTGTTTATTGTACGAGATTTTTGACCAAAGCCCAAGCACAACAAGATATGTTCGAATACATTGAACTTTTTTACAATCGTAAAAGGATCCATGGTTCTTTGGGTTACCTTTCACC
>NZ_JBFRGR010000124.1:0-421 GCF_052115445.1 Paenibacillus sp. 2RAB27 | reverse complement strand
GGTTCCCCCATTCGGACATCCCCGGATCAAAGCCTGCTTACGGCTCCCCGAGGCATTTCGTCGTTCGCCACGTCCTTCTTCGGCTCCTAGTGCCTAGGCATCCTCCGTGTGCTCTTTCTAGCTTAACCTAGAAAAAACTTTAAAGATTTATGTGCAACCCTAAGGTCAACACAACCTAAGTTCTTACTTTACGTTTTTGTTTCGTTATCTAGTTTTCAAGGAACAATGTTGTTGAAGGGTTAATTCATCCTTCAAAACTGAACACGAGTGAGTAAGCGATTTGTGTGTTAAACACACTTGACTGGATCTATCAGATCCGAGTCTCCATAGAAAGGAGGTGATCCAGCCGCACCTTCCGATACGGCTACCTTGTTACGACTTCACCCCAATCATCTACCCCACCTTCGGCGGCTGGCTCCCT
>NZ_JBFRGR010000123.1:0-429 GCF_052115445.1 Paenibacillus sp. 2RAB27 | reverse complement strand
GATGGCGATTGCGCCGACATTTGGTGCGGGTGCGGTACCGACAGCCATCACAGCGGCAACGACGACAACGTACGACGATACAACGTACCGTCAAGGCACTCAAAGTTTTGCCATTACGTTTAACCAACCGATCAACAAAACAAGCGGAACGGCAACGGTGGCGAATATTACGACAGCGAGTGGTCATACGATTGGTACAACGGGCGCAAGTGCGGTATGGCAAGCGGACGGCAAGTTGCTTGTAACGTTGGGGTCGGATGTAACAATAGAGCAAGGAGATACGATTCAGTACGATACAACGGGTGAGGGAATCCAGGATCCATCGCTGGAGAATACACTTTCGGGACAGTTAAGCGTACAAATTACGGATAGCTTCGGCAGCAAAAAGCCAGCGATTGACGCAACAGCAGGGCTTGGAGTGACAGGAGC
>NZ_JBFRGR010000122.1:0-434 GCF_052115445.1 Paenibacillus sp. 2RAB27 | reverse complement strand
CGTGATCACTAACTGGTCGCCTGCTCCCACTGTCGGCTTGCCGTCGCCATTGAGCGCCGTTATGCTCGTCACCATTGGCGCTACGGCTACGCCGAAGCTGCCTCCGATGGCAATGCTCGATTGTGCTGCCAGCTCTTGCGTGCCTGTCGCTGCGTCCAGAATGCCGTTGCCGCTCACGATGCTGATCGTATCGGCTGTTGTAATCGTTGCTCCAGTTCCTAGCGTAATCGTCAAACTAAGTTTGTCGCTGCTCCAACTGGATGTCGCACCTGTTCCTAACTTGCTGCTGATCTTCGTTAGATCAACTGCTCCGCCGTTTGACGGTGCATTAAGCGTGATCACTAACTGGTCGCCTGCTCCCACTGTCGGCTTGCCGTCGCCATTGAGCGCCGTTATGCTCGTCACCATTGGCGCTACGGCTACTCCGAAGCGCT
>NZ_JBFRGR010000121.1:0-441 GCF_052115445.1 Paenibacillus sp. 2RAB27 | reverse complement strand
AAGTCGGTGRGGTAACCCGCAAGGGAGCCAGCCGCCGAAGGTGGGGTAGATGATTGGGGTGAAGTCGTAACAAGGTAGCCGTATCGGAAGGTGCGGCTGGATCACCTCCTTTCTATGGAGACTCGTGTCTGATAGACACAGTCAAGTATCTTCGGATACACAATCRCTTACTCACTCGTGTTCAGTTTTGAAGGATGAATTACCCCTTCAACAACTTTGTTCCTTGAAAACTAGATAACGAAACAAAAACGTAAAGTAAGAACTTAGGTTGCTTGATCTTCGGATCATGCAAAAATCTTTAAAGTTTTTTCTAGGTTAAGCTAGAAAGAGCACACGGAGGATGCCTAGGCACTAGGAGCCGAAGAAGGACGTGGCGAACGACGAAATGCCTCGGGGAGCCGTAAGCAGGCTTTGATCCGGGGATGTCCGAATGGGGGAACC
>NZ_JBFRGR010000120.1:0-443 GCF_052115445.1 Paenibacillus sp. 2RAB27 | reverse complement strand
GGATTGAGCACGGCGATGGCGATTGCGCCGACATTTGGTGCGGGTGCGGTACCGACAGCCATCACAGCGGCAACGACGACAACGTACGACGATACAACGTACCGTCAAGGCGCTCAAAGCTTTGCCATTACGTTTAACCAACCGATCAACAAAACAAGCGGAACGGCAGCGCTGGCGAATATTACGACAGCGAGTGGTCATACGATAGGTACAACGGGCGCAAGTGCGGTATGGCAAGCGGACGGCAAGTTGCTTGTAACGTTGGGGTCGGATGCAACAATAGAGCAAGGGGATACGATTCAGTACGAAACAACGGGTGAGGGAATCCAGGATCCATCGCTGGAGAATACACTTTCGGGACAGTTAAGCGTACAAATTACGGATAGCTTCGGCAGCAAAAAGCCAGCGATTGACGCAACAGCAGGGCTTGGAGTGACAGGAGC
>NZ_JBFRGR010000119.1:0-444 GCF_052115445.1 Paenibacillus sp. 2RAB27 | reverse complement strand
ATTTCGTTTGTTCTTGAATAAATTTTACCGTTTGTTGTTTAAATTCATCATTGTACCTTTGCCGTTGTTCACCCATTGTGAACACCTCCTCGTTACATCTATTATCTTAAATCTGTTAACGAGGTGTCCACTTTTTATTCTAGCTGCAGTTTTCCATCTAAATCAATTTTTCAGGGCAAATTCGTGCAATTAGCTGTAGAAAATACTGTTAATGATTCAGTAACGAGGCGAAGTATAGGCTAAATGCAAAAAAGAGCCTTACTTGGAGTTATCCAAGTGAGGCTCTTTCAGTTGTTTGGCAACGTTCTACTCTCCCAGAACCCTGCGGTTCAAGTACCATCGACGCTGGAAGGCTTAACGGTCGTGTTCGAGATGGGAACGCGTGGATCCCTTCCGCCATCATCACCAAACGTTGATGCTTCTGCCAGGAAACATCGAAAAACT
>NZ_JBFRGR010000118.1:0-458 GCF_052115445.1 Paenibacillus sp. 2RAB27 | reverse complement strand
GTATTAAAGGATTTACCAGATAAATTATTTTAAAAAATTTAGTCGTAGTTGTTTAATTTGACAACTACGATTTTTTATTTATGTTCGTATTTTTGTTTGTGTTTATTTAGACACATAACTGTGTTCAAATGAACACACACGAAAATCGCTAAAACTACTGATATATCAACATTTTTTACACTTTTTAAAGTCTCTCTCTTCTCACTCTATATATAAGGGGCTTTTCTCCATGCAAGGTTCGGGTAGTATTTTTTTGCCCTTCGGGTTCGCTACGCCAAAAAAATCTCCACCCTTTCCCCCTTGCATTCCGAAATTTTGGCGGTGCTGAACTGTCGCCAAGCCGACGTACCTAAAACGAGGATTTAAGGCAATCGGCTTGCTCGTGCCATTATACCGCCAAAACCGCCTGTGCTACCGTTCATAATTTTTTTCTTTTGCCTTATGGATCTACGCAATAA
>NZ_JBFRGR010000117.1:0-464 GCF_052115445.1 Paenibacillus sp. 2RAB27 | reverse complement strand
ACAGGAGCAGCAGGAGCAACTGGAGGTACAGGAGCAACAGGAGCAGCAGGAGCAACTGGAGGTACAGGAGCAACAGGAGCAGCAGGAGCGACTGGAGGTACAGGAGCAGCAGGAGCAACCGGAGCAGCGGGAGCAACTGGAGCAGCAGGAGCAACAGGAGCAACCGGAGCAGCAGGAGCAACTGGAGGTACAGGAGCAACTGGTGCAACAGGACCGACTGGGCCGACTGGAGCAACTGGAGGAACAGGAGCAACTGGAGCAACAGGAGCAACAGGAGCAACTGGAGGTACAGGAGCAGCTGGAGCAACTGGAGGTACAGGAGCAGCAGGAGCAACTGGAGGTACAGGAGCAACAGGAGCAGCAGGAGCAACTGGAGGTACAGGAGCAACAGGAGCAGCAGGAGCGACTGGAGGTACAGGAGCAGCAGGAGCAACAGGAGCAGCAGGAGCAACTGGAGCAGCAGG
>NZ_JBFRGR010000116.1:0-467 GCF_052115445.1 Paenibacillus sp. 2RAB27 | reverse complement strand
ATTAAGCGGAGTTACACTGGGCGGTACATTGGGTACGCAACAACCGGGTCTAGTCAGTGTAACAGGGCATAACGATGGAGGACACGTAGGGCCGGAAGCAAGTGATACCGTCCGGATCGTGTTTGACATTCCGACGAACCAGTCGATTACAGCGGGTGATTTAGCGACTGCAGTCCTACTGTCGAACGGGACATGGGGGAACTCAACGGTCGTTTGGGTGGATGACAAAACGATGGACATCGTGTTGGGAAGTACGGCGAATGTATTCGCAACGTCGAATTACACGGTAACTATTGACTATGATCAATTGACGACCAATGGCAATCCGTTTAAAAATATTGGATTGGAAGCAGCCAGCACGTCCACGGGATTGAGCACGGCGATGGCGATTGCGCCGACATTTGGTGCGGGTGCGGTACCGACAGCCATCACAGCGGCAACGACGACAACGTACGACGATACAACGT
>NZ_JBFRGR010000115.1:0-482 GCF_052115445.1 Paenibacillus sp. 2RAB27 | reverse complement strand
GTGACGAGCATAACGGCGCTCAATGGCGACGGCAAGCCGACAGTGGGAGCAGGCGACCAGTTAGTGATCACGTTGAATGCACCGTCAAACGGCGGAGCAGTTGATCTGACGAAGATCAGCAGCAAGTTAGGAACAGGTGCGACATYCAGTTGGAGCAGCGACAAACTTCGTTTGACGATTACGCTAGGAGCTGGAGCAACGATTACAACGGYCGATACGATTAGCATCTTGAGTGGAAACGGCATTTTCGACGCAACGACAGGCACGCAAGAACTGGCAGCACAATCGAGCATTGCCATCGGAGGCAGCTTCGGAGTAGCCGTAGCGCCAATGGTGACGAGCATAACGGCGCTCAATGGCGACGGCAAGCCGACAGTGGGAGCAGGCGACCAGTTAGTGATCACGTTGAATGCACCGTCAAACGGCGGAGCAGTTGATCTGACGAAGATCAGCAGCAAGTTAGGAACAGGTGCGACATCCAG
>NZ_JBFRGR010000114.1:0-492 GCF_052115445.1 Paenibacillus sp. 2RAB27 | reverse complement strand
GTGATCGTATCTGTCGCGTCTGCTCCTACGCTTAACGCTACGTCTGCTGCATCTGCTCCTGTCACTCCAAGCCCTGCTGTTGCGTCAATCGCTGGCTTTTTGCTGCCGAAGCTATCCGTAATTTGTACGCTTAAYWGTCCCGAAAGTGTATTCTCCAGCGATGGATCCTGGATTCCCTCACCCGTTGTATCGTACTGAATCGTATCCCCTTGCTCTATTGTTGCATCCGACCCCAACGTTACAAGCAGCTTGCCGTCCACTTGCCATACCGCACTTGCGCCCGTTGTACCAATCGTATGACCACTTGCTGTCGTAATATTCGCCAGCGTTGCCGTTCCGCTTGTTTTGTTGATCGGTTGGTTAAACGTAATGGCAAAACTTTGAGYGCCTTGACGGTACGTTGTATCGTCGTACGTTGTCGTCGTTGCCGCTGTGATGGCTGTCGGTACCRCACCCGCACCAAATGTCGGCGCAATCGCCATCGCCGTGCTC
>NZ_JBFRGR010000113.1:0-494 GCF_052115445.1 Paenibacillus sp. 2RAB27 | reverse complement strand
CTAAGAAATCATTTCAACGTGTTGGGGACCGCGATCAAGGCCGATAAAGGCCAGATTCTAATCATTATGGCCAGCGAGGGAAATGACACCGCGATAAGTACGATCGGAAATCTGTTAACCATACACGCCAAAACGAAAGCGGGGGTTGCAGCAGGGGAAACAACGGTGTCGTTATCCGACTTTATGGTTTCCCTCGCGGGTTCGGGTACGCCAGTTACCGGAGCATCTCTCAGCATTCAAATTAAAGATGTGGATAAAGCGGAATTGAACGCTGCGATTATTGCCGCGCAGAACAAGCATGATGCAGCGACGGAAGGAAACAATATCGGCCAGTATTCGAACGGATCGAAAGCGATATTACAATCAGTAATTAACAACGTCAAAGCGGTACGCGATAACGCAGCATCAACCCAAACGGAAGTCGCGGATGCAATGAGTGCTCTAAATGCGGCGTTGACAACGTTCAATAATTCAGTACACACCGATTCTGGTAC
>NZ_JBFRGR010000112.1:0-504 GCF_052115445.1 Paenibacillus sp. 2RAB27 | reverse complement strand
AAAGCGGTACGCGAGCTGGGTTCAGAACGTCGTGAGACAGTTCGGTCCCTATCTGTCGCGGGCGTAGGAAATTTGAGAGGAGCTGTCCTTAGTACGAGAGGACCGGGATGGACGTACCGCTGGTGTACCAGTTGTCTCGCCAGAGGCATAGCTGGGTAGCTATGTACGGAGGGGATAAGCGCTGAAAGCATCTAAGCGCGAAGCCCCCCTCAAGATGAGATTTCCCAGTATGTAAGACCCCTTGTAGACGACGAGGTTGATAGGTTCGAGGTGGAAGTGCGGCAACGYATGCAGCTGACGAATACTAATCGGTCGAGGGCTTAACCAAAATTCCTAAGAGWARKACTTTACGTTGAGTTTCGTATCTAGTTTTCAAGGCGCAAACAAACGCTTTGACTGTTTGGTGATGATGGCGGAAGGGATCCACGCGTTCCCATCTCGAACACGACCGTTAAGCCTTCCAGCGTCGATGGTACTTGAACCGCAGGGTTCTGGGAGAGTAGA
>NZ_JBFRGR010000111.1:0-524 GCF_052115445.1 Paenibacillus sp. 2RAB27 | reverse complement strand
AAGTCGGTGGGGTAACCCGCAAGGGAGCCAGCCGCCGAAGGTGGGGTAGATGATTGGGGTGAAGTCGTAACAAGGTAGCCGTATCGGAAGGTGCGGCTGGATCACCTCCTTTCTATGGAGACTCGTGTCTGATAGACACAGTCAAGTATYTTCGGATACACAATCGTTAACTCACTCGTGTTCAGTTTTGAAAGAGCAATCTTTCAAACATTCAGTTGACAACCAACATCGCTTTGCGAATATAACGGTTGCAACATTGTTCCTTGAAAACTAGATAACGAAACAAAAACGTAAAGTAAGAACTTAGGTTGTGTTGACCTTAGGGTTGCACAAAATCTTTAACTCTTTCAATTAGGAGAGACTTTAGCTAACGCTAAAGATCCCTATAAATGGTTAAGCTAGAAAGAGCACACGGAGGATGCCTAGGCACTAGGAGCCGAAGAAGGACGTGGCGAACGACGAAATGCCTCGGGGAGCCGTAAGCAGGCTTTGATCCGGGGATGTCCGAATGGGGGAACCCAGCT
>NZ_JBFRGR010000110.1:0-529 GCF_052115445.1 Paenibacillus sp. 2RAB27 | reverse complement strand
ACGAAGCTTACTGTGTAATTAATCGGCGTCCACTTCGCGTAGAGTGTTGTATTGCCTAATACTTTATCTGTCCCAAAAACCCAAGGATTCGCTAACTGTGCTTCTTTATACCAGCCTGCAAATGTGTATTTCTCTTTCGTTGGCACAGTCGGCGCGGTGATGACTGTATCGTAGTCTGCTTGTTTGCCTTCTATTTCAATGCCATTATTCACCACGAAGTTTACTGTGTAATTAATCGGCGTCCACTTCGCGTAGAGTGTTGTATCGCCTAACACTTTATCTGTTCCAAAAACCCATGGATTCGTTAACTGCGCTTCTTTGTACCAGCCTGCAAATGTGTAATTCTCTTTCGTTGGCACAGTCGGCGAGGTGATGACTGTATCGTAGTCTGCTTGTTTGCCTTCTATTTCAATGCCATTATTCACCACGAAGCTTACTGTGTAATTAATCGGCGTCCACTTCGCGTAGAGTGTTGTATTGCCTAATACTTTATCTAATACTTTATCTGTCCCAAAAACCCAAGGATTCG
>NZ_JBFRGR010000109.1:0-534 GCF_052115445.1 Paenibacillus sp. 2RAB27 | reverse complement strand
AGTTCTGCAGGAATGGGGATGTCCATATAGGTTTGTTTCATTTGTTCTAGCTTCTCATCCATGGTTAGTTTACCTCCACAAGCGTATCATCGTTCATTTTTATCCGTAAAAGTTTAAGTGCTTGGTAGAGCCGAGTCTTGATCGTACTCGAGTTTTCTTTTAACACATCCGCAATTTCATCGATCTTCAAATCTTCAAAATAACGAAGCGTAATCACACTGCGATACATGGTCGGCAAATCTTCCAGCGCTCTCTCCAAGTCAATATTCGTATAGGCATCTTCACTGCCAGGCGTTATCGCTTCCATCGTCACATCATCCATGACGGTAAGCTTCTTATGTTTACGCAAGAAATCTAATGAGGTATTGACGACAATTCGGTAAAACCAGCTTTTAATGGCTACATGGCTTTTCAACGAATCTGCTGCTGCAAAAGCTTTCTGAATCGCMTCTTGTACGATGTCGAGTGCATCCTCTTGATTTTTCACATAACTATAGGCGAGTCGATATACATGCTCCTTATGTTCCGTTATAC
>NZ_JBFRGR010000108.1:0-554 GCF_052115445.1 Paenibacillus sp. 2RAB27 | reverse complement strand
GCTCCTGAAGAGAAATTCAAACTTCAAATGAAAAAGGTAGAAAGAGAAAATGAACGGTTACGTGCGGAGAACTTATTCTTAAAAAAGTTAGAGGAGATCGAAAGGAGGCGAAACTAAGCCAAATCCGATTTAAGGATAAGTATGTCGCTATTCAAGAGCTTCACCAGAACGAAGGTTTAAGCGTTAGTTTACTTTGTGAAATTGCAGGTATTGCACGATCTGCATACTATAAGTGGCTTAATCGTACCCCTTCATYCCGAGAATTACTGAATGAAGAAATCATCAAAGAGATGAAAATTCTCCATGAAAAAGTTGATGGCATATTTGGTTATCGTCAAATGACCCTTCATATGAATAGAAAGTTCGAAGAGGAACTTAATCATAAAAGAATCTATCGACTGATGAAAATGGCTGGATTACGTTCTGTCATTCGTGTCAAGAAGAAGCAATATAAACGCTCTACACCTCAACATGTGGCAGAAAACATATTAGATCGGGAATTTACCGCGGAAAAACCAAATGAAAAATGGGTTACGGATGTAACAGAATTTAAG
>NZ_JBFRGR010000107.1:0-557 GCF_052115445.1 Paenibacillus sp. 2RAB27 | reverse complement strand
GGTTCCCCCATTCGGACATCCCCGGATCAAAGCCTGCTTACGGCTCCCCGAGGCATTTCGTCGTTCGCCACGTCCTTCTTCGGCTCCTAGTGCCTAGGCATCCTCCGTGTGCTCTTTCTAGCTTAACCATTTATAGGGATCTTTTGCGTTAGCAAAAGTCTCTCCTAATTGAAAGAGTTAAAGATTTTTGCGTGACCCTAAGGTCAACACAACCTAAGTTCTTACTTTACGTTTTTGTTTCGTTATCTAGTTTTCAAGGAACAATGTTGCAACCTTTACATTCGCGAAGCGATGTTGGTTGTCAACTGAATGTTTGAAAGATTGCTCTTTCAAAACTGAACACGAGTGAGTAAGCGGTTTGTGTGAATAATGAGAGACTTTAATCTACGATTAAAGATCCTTATATATCACTTGACTGTGTCTATCAGACACGAGTCTCCATAGAAAGGAGGTGATCCAGCCGCACCTTCCGATACGGCTACCTTGTTACGACTTCACCCCAATCATCTACCCCACCTTCGGCGGCTGGCTCCCTTGCGGGTTACCCCACCGACTTC
>NZ_JBFRGR010000106.1:0-586 GCF_052115445.1 Paenibacillus sp. 2RAB27 | reverse complement strand
GGCGTGTATGGTTAACAGATTTCCGATCGTACTTATCGCGGTGTCATTTCCCTCGCTGGCCATAATGATTAGAATCTGGCCTTTATCGGCCTTGATCGCGGTCCCCAACACGTTGAAATGATTTCTTAGTGAGCTCAGGGCACCGTCAGTCAAGGAGAGAGAACCGTTGCTATTGRTTACTGTGTCGAACTCCAGCAAGTTCGGATCATAATTCAGAATGACATCGAGCGTAGTGAAGCTGGAGACCAAGCTGCTCACGCCAACAGTCAAATCGAATTGCTGTTGCTGATAGACAGCCTCGGGACCGATTAATGTAGCTGCAGTTACATTTGCAATTTGTCCGCTGATGGTGATATTCGCTTCTCCTTTGACACCTGAGTTGTCATGGGCTGTTGCGATGACTTTCACCACACCATCCTTAACTGCGGTTAACAATCCCCCAGCACTGATCGTCGCTTTATCCGTTGCCGTTCCGTCCGCGTTGACGACGGACCAAGTGAAAGTTTTATCAACGGCATTCGCAGGCCATACATCTGCAGACATTTGCAATGTGCCGCTTTTCGTCGTAATCGATGATGCTCTGCTC
>NZ_JBFRGR010000105.1:0-592 GCF_052115445.1 Paenibacillus sp. 2RAB27 | reverse complement strand
GGACTAAGAATAGAATCCACCGCTGGCTTGATATCCGGTTTCCAGAATACAGACAAGCATTTGATGATATTTTTAGCGATCGCTCGTTAGCCACTTTGCGCCGCTTTCCAGCCCCTTCTGACCTATTGCAGCTAACTCCGGAGCATCGAAGAGTATGATAGGATCTGCCGAATTATTGACGAAGTGGACGAGATGATTGAAAAGATACTGCCTTAAATTCCTTGTTCTGATCTCGTTCGCTCTGTCGGTACTTCCGTTCCAGCAACGGCTGCCATATTGGCATTTGGCGGGGACTTACGTAGGCTTTCTCACGGAAATCAATTACTACGCAAGGCAGGATTGAACTTAGCAGAACGAAGTTCTGGCAAATATAAGGGGCAAATTAAGCTCACCAAGCGAGGCAACTCACTACTGCGCAAACATCTCTACTTCACTGTGTTTCACCTGTTATCTTTTAATGAAGCGTTCCAAGCCATGCATGCGCACAATACCGAAGTGAAAAGAATGACGAAAATGCAGTCCATGATGAAGCTGATTGGGAAACTGGCCCGGATGCTTGTAGCCATGGCAAAAGAAGGACAAACATTCATTC
>NZ_JBFRGR010000104.1:0-599 GCF_052115445.1 Paenibacillus sp. 2RAB27 | reverse complement strand
GAAGTCGGTGGGGTAACCCGCAAGGGAGCCAGCCGCCGAAGGTGGGGTAGATGATTGGGGTGAAGTCGTAACAAGGTAGCCGTATCGGAAGGTGCGGCTGGATCACCTCCTTTCTATGGAGACTCGTGTCTGATAGACACAGTCAAGTGTACTTAGTACACAAATCGCTGATTACTTCATTCCATTTGTTCAGTTTTGATGGAGTTTGCACACTTCTCATGAAGTGGTTCATCAAACATGGGGCCATAGCTCAGCTGGGAGAGCGCCTGCCTTGCAAGCAGGAGGTCAGCGGTTCGATCCCGCTTGGCTCCACCAATTAACTTATTGCTTACTTCCGCCGCCGATAAGGCGGTGTTGTTGACACTAAGGCAAACATTTTGTTCCTTGAAAACTAGATAACGAAACAAAAACGTAAAGTAAGAACTTAGGTTGTGTTGACCTTAGGGTCACGCAAAAATCTTTAACTCTTTCAATTAGGAGAGACTTTGGCTTAGGCCAAAGATCCCTATAAATGGTTAAGCTAGAAAGAGCACACGGAGGATGCCTAGGCACTAGGAGCCGAAGAAGGACGTGGCGAACGACGAAATGCCTCGGGGAGC
>NZ_JBFRGR010000103.1:0-602 GCF_052115445.1 Paenibacillus sp. 2RAB27 | reverse complement strand
AGCTGGACGCTCAACAATACGGTTATGACCATCACGTTAGGCGGAACAGGCATTGACGTGAAGAAAGGCGATACGCTGAACRTTGCCGCAGGCGCATTGAAAAACATAGGGAATGAGGGCAGCATTGTTGCGCTCTCGCCTGTRATTGGCGGTTCATTCGGAAATTCGTCAGCTGTAACATCGTTCACGGCTACAGCAAACGCCAACAGCCATGGATACCGTCAGGGTGGCGAATACATTGATTTGGTATTCGACGCAAACACGAATAAAGTGGCGACGAATGTGGAGAGCTTATCGCATATCTCTGTGAACAACGGTGTCCAAACGGTCGGAACAGCGGTCTACGGCGCGAGCGCAGAATGGCTTAATCCAACTACATTGCGGATTACACTGGGCAGCGATGCAACGGTCGTCGTGACGGATACGATTGGTTTCGACGCTTTGGCAGCCGGATTGACAGATCCATCGGGTGAGAATGCAGTGGCAGCATTAAGCGGAGTTACACTGGGCGGTACATTGGGTACGCAACAACCGGGTCTAGTCAGTGTAACAGGGCATAACGATGGAGGACACGTAGGGCCGGAAGCAAGTGATACCGTCCG
>NZ_JBFRGR010000102.1:0-645 GCF_052115445.1 Paenibacillus sp. 2RAB27 | reverse complement strand
GGCAGCCGGACACGATCGGCTGCTTTTGTCTTTGAGGGACGGTCAGTTTAGTGCAACAAAAGCTCTAAATTCCCTTACTGGGTACAATCTGGATTCAGAAGAATGAAATTTAAGGAAAATTTAATAAATACCCTCCTTTTTATTAAACAGTTTTCTATATTCTTATATGTAGCTTTCTTAACTTATCCAGAAATAGGTGATTTATTATTGAGAATATCMTCGGAGGATCGCAATTAGCTTTCATGTTGAAAAGAATAATTAAAGGGCTGGATTTCATTATTTTGTCGCTGCTGCTCATCTTAATGATCATTAGTATATTCTGCATCTACAGCGCAACACTGACTGAGCCAGATTTTTCCCAATCATATATTAAAATGATGTATTTTTACGGTCTAGGATTTATGGTCTTATTTATAATGCTATTTTTTAACTATAAACTCTTATTGCGCTATTCGCCGATATATTATTTCATTGGGGTAGGATTGCTGGTCTTATTATTTTTTAAAGGGGATACACTCAACAATGCTCAGGGGTGGTTCATTCTTCCTGGTGGGATTGGCTTTCAACCGGCAGAGCTGTGTAAGCTCATTTTAATCTTGTTTTTATCATATTTTCTATCCAAAAGAGAAGTCGAGACGCATAGGC
>NZ_JBFRGR010000101.1:0-659 GCF_052115445.1 Paenibacillus sp. 2RAB27 | reverse complement strand
GCCACGTCCTTCTTCGGCTCCTAGTGCCTAGGCATCCTCCGTGTGCTCTTTCTAGCTTAACCATTTATAGGGATCTTTTGCGTTAGCAAAAGTCTCTCCTAATTGAAAGAGTTAAAGATTTTTGCATGATCCGAAGATCAAGCAACCTAAGTTCTTACTTTACGTTTTGTTTCGTTATCTAGTTTTCAAGGAACAATGTTGCAACCGTTATATTCGCAAAACGATGTTGGTTGTCAACCGTTTGTACCCTATTTCGATTTAACTGGATTTCCTGTAGTTAATTTTGATGAATACGTTGGTTTTAAGCATTTAACTGGAAATTCTACAGTTAATTCAGGCTTAAAGTCTGAATCAGACCAAAAGCGATCAAATTAACTACATATTTCCCTGTTATTTCACTTAAAACTCCTAATTCCTCGAAAATAACTGTAGTTTTTCCTGTTATTTCAGAAATATCGGTATGTTTGAAAGATTGCTCTTTCAAAACTGAACACGAGTGAGTTAAGCGATTTGTGTGTTAAACACACTTGACTGGATCTATCAGATCCGAGTCTCCATAGAAAGGAGGTGATCCAGCCGCACCTTCCGATACGGCTACCTTGTTACGACTTCACCCCAATCATCTACCCCACCTTCGGCGGCTGGCTCCCTGGCTCCCT
>NZ_JBFRGR010000100.1:0-703 GCF_052115445.1 Paenibacillus sp. 2RAB27 | reverse complement strand
TGGGTTCCCCCATTCGGACATCCCCGGATCAAAGCCTGCTTACGGCTCCCCGAGGCATTTCGTCGTTCGCCACGTCCTTCTTCGGCTCCTAGTGCCTAGGCATCCTCCGTGTGCTCTTTCTAGCTTAACCATTTATAGGGATCTTTTGCATTAGCMAAAGTCTCTCCTAATTGAAAGAGTTAAAGATTTTTGCGTGACCCTAAGGTCAACACAACCTAAGTTCTTACTTTACGTTTTTGTTTCGTTATCTAGTTTTCAAGGAACAACTTTGTGAYTCAATGATCTTCGCCCTATTTCAGCGGCGAAAGTTATCTTACCACATCTTATTACTGCATTTCAAGYCGAAATTTCTTGGAAATTCCTGTCTTAAAATGTGTTTTGGTGGAGCCAAGCGGGATCGAACCGCTGACCTCCTGCTTGCAAGGCAGGCGCTCTCCCAGCTGAGCTATGGCCCCATAAATGGTATTAAATTAATGGTGGGCCCTAGTGGACTCGAACCACCGACCTCACCCTTATCAGGGGTGCGCTCTAACCAGCTGAGCTAAGGGCCCGTATAGGGAAACTTTCCATAATAAAAACCCACCTACAAGCTTTCGAAGCTTTCTCCGAAAGCTTGCCATGGGTATCGCTTGGCAACGTTCTACTCTCCCAGAACCCTGCGGTTCAAGTACCATCGACGCTGGAAGGCTTAACGGTCGTGTTC
>NZ_JBFRGR010000099.1:0-709 GCF_052115445.1 Paenibacillus sp. 2RAB27 | reverse complement strand
GCTCCCCGAGGCATTTCGTCGTTCGCCACGTCCTTCTTCGGCTCCTAGTGCCTAGGCATCCTCCGTGTGCTCTTTCTAGCTTAACCATTTATAGGGATCTTTGGCCTAAGCCAAAGTCTCTCCTAATTGAAAGAGTTAAAGATTTTTGCATGATCCGAAGATCAAGCAACCTAAGTTCTTACTTTACGTTTTGTTTCGTTATCTAGTTTTCAAGGAACAACTTTGTGATTCAATGATCTTCGCCCTATTTCAGCGGCGAAAGTTATCTTACCACATCTYATTACTGCATTTCAAGTCGAAATTTCTTGGAAATTCCTGTCTTAAAATGTGTTTTGGTGGAGCCAAGCGGGATCGAACCGCTGACCTCCTGCTTGCAAGGCAGGCGCTCTCCCAGCTGAGCTATGGCCCCAAAATGGGTTACTTCATTATGAAGTTAAATGGTGGGCCCTAGTGGACTCGAACCACCGACCTCACCCTTATCAGGGGTGCGCTCTAACCAGCTGAGCTAAGGGCCCTCAAAGATTTGCTTTAGCAAAACTTACTTCGTAAGCGTTACTAATTAGGGAAACTTTCCATAATAAAAACCCACCTACAAGCTTTCGAAGCTTTCTCCGAAAGCTTGCCATGGGTATCGCTTGGCAACGTTCTACTCTCCCAGAACCCTGCGGTTCAAGTACCATCGACGCTGGAAGGCTTAACGGTCGTGTTC
>NZ_JBFRGR010000098.1:0-836 GCF_052115445.1 Paenibacillus sp. 2RAB27 | reverse complement strand
ACCACGAGAGTTTACAACACCCGAAGTCGGTGGGGTAACCCGCAAGGGAGCCAGCCGCCGAAGGTGGGGTAGATGATTGGGGTGAAGTCGTAACAAGGTAGCCGTATCGGAAGGTGCGGCTGGATCACCTCCTTTCTATGGAGACTCGGTCTTGATAAGACCAGTCAAGTGATATATAGGGATCTTTAATCGTAGATTAAAGTCTCTCATTATTCACACAAATCGCTTACTCACTCGTGTTCAGTTTTGAAAGAGCAATCTTTCAAACATACCGATATTTCTGAAATAACAGGAAAAACTCCAGTTAATTTCGAGGGATTAGGGGATTTAAGTGAAATAACAGGAAAATATGTAGTTAATTTGATCGCTTTTGGTCTAATTCAGACTTTAAGCCTGAAATAACTGTAGAATTTCCAGTTAAATGCTTAAAACCAACTTATTCATCAAAATTAACTACAGGAAATCCAGTTAAATCGAAATATGGCACAAACGGTTGACAACCTACATCGCTTCGCGAATGTAAAGGTTGCAAAGTTGTTCCTTGAAAACTAGATAACGAAACTATTGCAATTATCCTTTGCGAAGCTTAGGAGAATTGTCAAGTAAACGTAAAGTAAGAACTTAGGTTGCTTGATCTTTGGATCATGCAAAAATCTTTAACTCTTTCAATTAGGAGAGACTTTTGCTACGCAAAAGATCCCTATAAATGGTTAAGCTAGAAAGAGCACACGGAGGATGCCTAGGCACTAGGAGCCGAAGAAGGACGTGGCGAACGACGAAATGCCTCGGGGAGCCGTAAGCAGGCTTTGATCCGGGGATGTCCGAATGGGGGAACC
>NZ_JBFRGR010000097.1:0-881 GCF_052115445.1 Paenibacillus sp. 2RAB27 | reverse complement strand
TAAACTGTACCCCGTGTAAAGGACATTTTAAAAAAAGTCTAGGCAGATTGAAGAAGATGATCTCTGTATTGCACAGGGGTCATCCTTTTTAAATTCCATTGGTATCTGTAGTGATTATAGTATGTCATGTAATCTTTAATCTCTCGTTTTAGCTCGTCCAAAGTCATACATGGCTTGATGGAGGCCTGATCTTTAAAATGACCAAAAAAGGATTCCTGAGGGGCATTGTCCCAACAGTTTCCCCTCCTGGACATGGATTGTTTTAATTTCATCCTCTTAAGCATTTTTTGAAAGTCTGGATGTGTATAATGGGTTCCCTGATCAGAATGAATGAAAGCACCTTCTGCCTGCTTAAACCTTCTATTTTTTTTAAGTTTAAGGAGGGTATCTGTCGCTATATCCATCGTGATCTGGCTAGATACATGATAGGCTAGGATTTCATTGGTTGAGCTGTCCTTGATGGTTGATAAATAGGCTTTTTTACTCGAACCGTAAAATAAATAGGTAATGTCCGTTAGTAACACTTTACCAGGAATATTCTGCTTAAACTCTCGGTTCAGCAGGTTAGGAACGATCCTATGCTCTTGGGTGGCCTTCATCATCCTTTTATAGGGATTGGCCTTTCTGTAAGGACACACAATGTTGTATTTCTTCATAACCCTCCTGATGCGTTTCAGATTGTAGACAACCTTAAATTGCCCCTCCAGTGTCATCTTGACGGAACGAGCCCCTTTTTTGCGGCGTTTGAAATGATAAGCCTTTAAGATGATCTCTTTTACCTGTTCATCTTGTTGCTCCCGCTGGCTTCTCTTTTGCTGTGCCTCGAAAGTCCAGTACCTGTAGTATCCACTCTTGGAAACCTCGGCAACTTTACATAAATA
>NZ_JBFRGR010000096.1:0-947 GCF_052115445.1 Paenibacillus sp. 2RAB27 | reverse complement strand
TGAGAAGGTCCGTCAATTGGAGCAGCTCTTGAAAGAGAAAGAACGTGAACTCGCAGAGAAGGATCGCCGGATATCAGAGGCGGAAGAAGAACTAGCGATTGTAAAAAAGGCCGTACACATCTTCAGCAGACCAAGGAACTAAGGTTCCAGTTTATTGAAAATCATCGCTCTGAATTTTCAGTAGAGAAGATGTGTCAGACACTCGAGGTATCGAAGAGCGGTTATTACAAATGGGTACTGGGTAAAGCTGTTGTGAACAGCTACCAGAAGCGTAGAGCAGCTCTCTTAGCTCGTATTACATTCATCTTTCATGACCACTTTGGTCGGTATGGAAGCCCTAAAATCACAGAGACTTTAAAGCGTGAAGGCTGGACGGTTTCTGAGCGTTTAGTAGGGAAGTTGATGAAAGCCAATGGGCTTCGTTCCTGCGTTTCCAAGAAGTTTCGAGTGAATACAACCGATTCTAATCATGATTTTCCGATTGCATCAAACGTGCTGAATCAGAACTTCCAAACAACAGCACCTAACAAAGTATGGGTCACAGATATTACCTATATTCCGTGCCGACAGGGCCGTATGTATCTAGCTAGTGTTTTAGACATATATACACGCAAAATTGTAGGTTGGAAGCTCGGAGACCGTATGACGACCGACTTAGTTCTCGCTGCCTTAGATCAAGCCTACGAGGCTCAGAAACCTCCTAAAGGCCTACTGCATCACTCAGATCGTGGCTCACAGTACGCATCAACCGATTACCGTAAAAGACTAAAAAAATACAAAATGAAAGCTAGCATGAGTCGGAAAGGTAACTGCTATGACAATGCTTGCATCGAATCTTTTCATAGTGTACTAAAGAAAGAGTTTGTTTATTGTACGAGATTTTTGACCAAAGCCCAAGCACAACAAGATATGTTCGAATACATTGAACTTTTTTACAATCGTAAAAG
>NZ_JBFRGR010000095.1:0-1049 GCF_052115445.1 Paenibacillus sp. 2RAB27 | reverse complement strand
GGATGTCGCACCTGTTCCTAACTTGCTGCTGATCTTCGTCAGATCAACTGCTCAGCCGTTTGACGGTGCATTCAACGTGATCACTAACTGGTCGCCTGCTCCCACTGTCGGCTTGCCGTCGCCATTGAGCGCCGTTATGCTCGTCACGACTGGTGCTACGGCTACGCCGAAGCTGCCGGCGATTGCATGTTTACTCACAGGAGCTATCTCAATCGTTTTCGTCACATCTTTAATACCATTTGATGCAGCAATACTCACTACATCCGTAATTTGAATGGTTGGATTTGCACCGAGCACAATCTGCAAGCGCGTATCATAGCCGCCAATCGGGTCTGCCCAGTACACGCTTTGCGTAACACCGAAAGGATTTATTCGCGTAACGGTTCCCGTGCTGTCTTTTACTGTGATCGTCGAGATATCGAAAGTAGAATGATCTACTGGCGTATTAAATACAAACTCCAATGTATCGCCCTCAGCAACAGCTGCAGTGCCATCGCCATTCGTTGCGTATACATTACTCAAAGTCGGCTGAACGATCTCTCCAAATGTACCGCTAATCGTTCCTTCCCCACTAATTGTTGCAGATTCACCGCTGTAATCTTTAATTCCTGCGCCAGTACCAATTGTTACGGTATCACCTACAGTTACTGTTGCATTCGTTCCCAAAGTAATAATTAACGATGCTCCATCTAAACTCCAAGCTGCTGTTGCACCTGTACCAAATGTGTGTCCGCTACTTAAAGTAATGCTGCTCAAAATACTTAATGTAGAAGGAATATTTGTCACAGCCGTAAATGCAATTGTAACCTTATCTCCAGCATTGGCTCCACCTAAACCGAGATCGTTGGTTGCTTGTATGCTTCCTATTGCTGGTACAGCCCCTATTCCAAACGTACCACCAATCACAGGCGAGAGCGCAACAATGCTGCCCTCATTCCCTATGTTTTTCAATGCGCCTGCGGCAACGTTCAGCGTATCGCCTTTCTTCACGTCAATGCCTGTTCCGCCTAACGTGATGGTCATAACCGTATTGTTGAGCGTCCAGCTCT
>NZ_JBFRGR010000094.1:0-1055 GCF_052115445.1 Paenibacillus sp. 2RAB27 | reverse complement strand
TGAGAAGGTCCGTCAATTGGAGCAGCTCTTGAAAGAGAAAGAACGTGAACTCGCAGAGAAGGATCGCCGGATATCAGAGGCGGAAGAAGAACTAGCGATTGTAAAAAAGGCCGTACACATCTTCAGCAGACCAAGGAACTAAGGTTCCAATTTATTGAAGATCATCGCTCTGAATTTTCARTAGAGAAGATGTGTCAGACACTCGAGGTATCGAAGAGCGGTTTTTACAAATGGGTACTGGGTAAAGCTGTTGTGAACAGCTACCAGAAGCGCAGAGCAGCTCTTTTAGCTCGTATTACATTCATCTTTCATGACCACTTTGGTMGGTATGGAAGCCCTAAAATCACAGAGACTTTAAAGCGTGAAGGCTGGACGGTTTCTGAGCGTTTAGTAGGAAAGTTGATGAAAGCAAACGGGCTTCGTTCCTGTGTTTCCAAGAAGTTTCGAGTGAATACAACCGATTCAAACCATGATTTTCCGATTGCATCAAACGTGCTGAATCAGAACTTCCAAACAACAGCGCCAAACAAAGTTTGGGTAACAGATATTACTTATATCCCATGCCGACAGGGCCGCATGTATCTAGCAAGTGTTTTAGATTTGTACACACGCAAAATTGTAGGTTGGAAACTCGGAGACCGTATGACGACCGACTTAGTTCTCGCTGCCTTAGATCAAGCCTACGAGGCTCAAAAACCTCCTAAAGGCCTGTTACATCACTCAGATCGTGGATCACAGTACGCATCAACCGATTACCGCGAAAGACTTAAAAAATACAAGATGAAAGCTAGCATGAGTCGAAAAGGCAACTGTTATGACAATGCATGTATCGAATCTTTTCATAGTGTACTAAAGAAAGAGTTTGTTTATTGTACAAGATTTTTGACAAAAGCCCAAGCACAACAAGATATGTTCGAATACATTGAACTTTTTTATAATCGTAAAAGGATCCATGGTTCTTTGGGTTACCTTTCACCCGTTCGATTCGAAGAAAACTACTATAAAAGTGTTGGTTAATTCTCTTAGCAGGTGTCTACTTTCTTGACAGAGGTCCA
>NZ_JBFRGR010000093.1:0-1553 GCF_052115445.1 Paenibacillus sp. 2RAB27 | reverse complement strand
ACGTTGTATCGTCGTACGTTGTCGTCGTTGCCGCTGTGATGGCTGTCGGTACCGCACCCGCACCAAATGTCGGCGCAATCGCCATCGCCGTGCTCAATCCCGTGGACGTGCTGGCTGCTTCCAATCCAATATTTGTAAACGGATTGCCATTGGTCGTCAATTGATCGTAGTCAATAGTTAYCGTGTAATTCGACGTTGCGAATACATTCGCCGTACTTCCCAACACGATGTCCATCGTTTTGTCATCCACCCAAACGACCGTTGAGTTCCCCCATGTCCCGTTCGACAATAGGACTGCATTCGCCAAATCACCCGCTGTAATCGACTGGTTCGTCGGAATGTCAAACACGATYCGGACGGTATCACTTGCTTCCGGYCCTACGTGTCCTCCATCGTYATGCCCTGTTACACTGACTAGACCCGGTTGTTGCGTACCCAATGTACCGCCCAGTGTAACTCCGCTTAATGCTGCCACTGCATTCTCACCCGATGGATCCGTCAATCCGGCTGCCACAGCGTCGAAAACAATCGTATCCGTCACGATGATCGTTGCATCGCTGCCCAGTGTAATCCGCAATGTAGTTGGATTAAGCCATTCTGCGCTCGCGCCGTAGACCGCTGTTCCGACAGTTTGGGCACCGCCATTCACAGAGATATGCGATAAGCTCTCCATATTCGTCGCCACTTTATTCGTGTTTGCGTCGAATACCAAATCAATGTATTCGCCACCCTGACGGTATCCATGGCTGTTGGCGTTTGCTGTAGCCGCGAACGATGTTGCAGCAAACGAATTTCCGAACGTACCGCCAATCACAGGCGAGAGCGCATCAATGCTACCCTCATTCCCTATGTTTTTCAATGCGTTTGCAGCAACGTTCAGCGTATCGCCTTTCTTCACGTCAATGCCCGTTCCGTCTAACGTAATTGTCATAACCGTATTGTTGAGCGTCCAGCTTACCGTCGGCGTTGAACCTAAGCTTCCAGCTCCGCCTCYCGCTTTCGTTACACTCACATAGGTGTTCACATTGCTTGCATCAATCGCCGCGTTCGTCGGTGTATCAAAGTAGACGGTGATCGTATCTGTCGCGTCTGCTCCTACGCTTAACGCTACGTCTGCTGCATCTGCTCCTGTCACTCCAAGCCCTGCTGTTGCGTCAATCGCTGGCTTTTTRCTGCCGAAGCTRTCCGTAATTTGTACGCTTAACTGTCCCGAAAGTGTATTCTCCAGCGATGGATCCTGGATTCCCTCACCCGTTGTATCGTACTGAATCGTATCCCCTTGCTCTATTGTTGCATCCGACCCCAACGTTACAAGCAACTTGCCGTCCGCTTGCCATACCGCACTTGCGCCCGTTGTACCAATCGTATGACCACTCGCTGTCGTAATATTCGCCAGCGTTGCCGTTCCGCTTGTTTTGCTGATCGGTTGGTTAAACGTAATGGCAAAACTTTGAGTGCCTTGACGGTACGTTGTATCGTCGTACGTTGTCGTCGTTGCCGCTGTGATGGCTGTCGGTACCGCACCCGCACCAAATGTCGGCGCAATCGCCATC
>NZ_JBFRGR010000092.1:0-1565 GCF_052115445.1 Paenibacillus sp. 2RAB27 | reverse complement strand
TCAGGCTGTCGAGTAAAGCGCTTTCATGAAACTTTCAATACCCTCCAATTTGCTTTCCACGCATATTTACATGCAATAAAAAAGATCCCCCTTTTGTTTGCGCACTTCGCAAGCTGTCGGGCGATCTTTTTTATGTTTTGTGCTACTGCTGTCATAAGTGCTTTTTCCTGCATATTCGTTCGCCCCCGTAACAGCGAACAGCGAAGTCCATGGAGCTCTTTGGCATCCGCGAAACTTCGCTCAATCGTTTGGCACCGAAGTCGGTACAGTTTTTTTCCTGCGACACTATTCCTGTTTTTTGCTACTTGCTCTTTGTGGTTTTCCCAAATATGTCTCTGAATTTTTCGAGTGTGGTTCTTTGATGTTGTACAATTTGTAAGTACAGGGCAATCTTGGCATTGTTTAGCATTTGATGAATACTCGCGGTAACCTTGTCGGTTCGTGGTGGTGTAATGTAACTCCTGTCCCTTTGGACAGATATACACATTTTTCTCCGCATCAAAAACGAACCGCTCCTTCGACATTCCCTCCAAAGTTGATGTCGTTGCGCGTCCTCCAATAACGGGATACATACCCATAGTTAATGTCTCTTTACAAATGTGCGGAGTGAAGTAGCCGGAGTCTAGAGCTACGGCCTCGAGTGTATCTTTAAATCCGAACTTTTCAACTTGGTGCTGTAAACGTTCGATATAAACAACGGAGTCATTCACATTTCCTTTTGTCACGTACACATCCGTAATAATGTTGAATTTATGATCAACCGTGCGATGATCCAAGTAAAAGAAGCCTTCTGGTTTACCTTTACGCATCATATATCCACTGTCTGGATCCGTCGTGCTTACTTTCATTTGCTTTGTCTCATTCACCTCCTCCTTGCGCTCCAGTTGCTTTTTTCCATGGAGTTCTCGATCTTTGTCTACAGCTTGATCCAGTTCTAGTGTGTATTCATGAGGTGTTTGCTCCACCGTTTGCATGGTGTACTTGTTTTTACTGGCTCTTGCTTTAATATGCGTGGAGTCTGTAATCAGCACACGACCTGCAACCATCCGATGTTCAATGGCAAGTCGAACAATCTCATCAAAAATATCCTGAAACACATTCGTATCTTTAAACCGAGTTCGACGATTCCAGCTAATCGTGGTGTGATCCGGTGCTTTTTGAGAGAGTCCAAGTCCTAAAAACCAACGGTAACCGATATTTAAATTGATTTCTTGCTCGAGTTGGCGCTCCGAACGAATGCCGTATAAATAGCCAATAAACATCATTTTAAAGAGTAGGATAGGATCAATTGAAGGCCGCCCATGATTATCGCTGTAAAAAGGACGAACGATATCAATAATAAATGTAAAATCAATATGAGCAGCTATATGGCGGAGTAAATGGTTTTGTGGAACCATTAAATCAATACAAACGAGTTCATAGTCTAATTGAGGGTCATTCGGTTTAGAGCGAAGCATGAGGTTCACCACTTTCAAGAGTATACTTATATTATACCAAATTAACGCGGTAATGTGATGAACTAAAAAGAAAATAATAAAGACTGTCGAGACTTTCTCGACAGTCTG
>NZ_JBFRGR010000091.1:0-1682 GCF_052115445.1 Paenibacillus sp. 2RAB27 | reverse complement strand
AAACGAGAGATTAAAGATTACATGACATACTATAATCACTACAGATACCAATGGAATTTAAAAAGGATGACCCCTGTGCAATACAGAGATCATCTTCTTCAATCTGCCTAGACTTTTTTTAAAATGTCCTTTACACGGGGTACAGTTTAGACAAAGGAGTGGTTTCTTTGGATAAAACTTACTCTTTTATTGCAATTACAAAAAAATGATTTCGTCAGCCAAATTACCTAAATTACTTTCGTTGCTTACAGGAACTATTACAATTGCATTATGATTCCTTAATATTTCAATATACTTTTTGTTGTATTCACCAATTATGTACTCAGACCAATGTTTGGTTTGCATCCATGGTACAGTAAACAGCCTTTTACCATAAGCAAAACCAATTGCCATTGATGCTCTCCATACTTCACCACTTTGAAACTCTAATGGTCTGTGAATCCTTCCTTGCTTTTCATTGTTTTCATATATCCCTGAAAGTTCAAACATTTTTGCAATCTCAAGTAGACTATAATCATTTTTGCTCTGTGCAATTCCTTGTTCTAATTGTTCTGCAACTGTTTTTATGCCTAAAACTTTCCTTGTCAATTTGTTTGGATAACTTCTCCTTGGCTTATAGGGGTATTCCGAAACTCCTTCACCAATGTAACAAGATATACTACGAAGCAAATCAGCACTAGCTTTATGTCCATTTACTTGAATAGAATTTTGATAAGCATCTTCCACCAGTTCTTTACCTGCCAATATATAAGACAAACCCCATCCACCAGCACCTAGATTTCCTACAATACCATATATTTTACCACCCTCGAAGGTCGCAGATAGACTGCTGATAGAGTCGAGCATTCTCCAATAATTAAATAGAGAACATGATACTTGGCAAGTAAGATTTTCAATTTTGATTTGCAGTAACGAATCCATAAAAATTCATTCCCCATCTAGTAAGATGAAATCCATGCTTTAAAGACCACTTTTGTCATGTTCAGGCTCATTAGGTTCATACCAATCCTTATGCCCCTTATCTACTTCTATCCTAGAGCATTTGCCGAAAGCGCATCCGCAAGTACCTTTATCTAGCCTAAAAAAGCAATATTTCTTTGGACATTGCATCAGCCATATTCCTTTCAATGAAATTGCTCTTTTATCATTCAAATTCTATTTTCATATTCGATTTCTTTGATTCCTCAAGAATATGTGCAATTATTGTTTCTTTCATTTYCTCACTAATTGCTTCATCCTCATTCGGATGTTCCCATGATGTTATTGAATTTTTATATGCTACAAAACCATGACCATTCATCAATAGTTCACCACTGATTTTTACGACCTTATTAAATATTGATACTCTGATATATGATCTTGTTCCTCCTAAAATCATTGTAATCACCTTGCCCATCAGCATAAAATCGTGCTTTCATCAATTAACATTAACTATTTTCATCAAGGTTTGAAAAATTGAATAAATCTTCCTTGATTTCATCTAATAAATCATTTAGATTTTCAAATTGCTTTGTTTTAATCAAAAACGTATTTTCTCTCGCAATTTCTGAAATAAAGAAATCGTATGTGTAATCAGCCAACACTGATATGGATGCCATATAATTCTTGATTGATAATGCGTATTCTAATTTTGCATTCCCATAAATAACTTCACTTTCAACTATGATGCCTTTGTCTATTTC
>NZ_JBFRGR010000090.1:0-1780 GCF_052115445.1 Paenibacillus sp. 2RAB27 | reverse complement strand
TAAACATTCCTGTTAAGGCTAAGAAATGGCCTTTGTCAAAAAAGGAGCGCCTCGGTATGATGGATTTGTCGACGGGTTCGTAACCCAATACCATCAAGGAGGCGCTCTTACTTATGAAGTTTAAACAATCTAACGGACAAAATCAACGAATAGAACGAATTACTACATCTCATCTTGTCGTGGGTATCGACATCGCTAAGGATACTCATGTAGCACAAGCAACAAATTTTCGTGGCATAGTGCTCTCTAAGCGGCACCTATCATTTTCAAATACAATTGAAGGCTTCGAAAAATTAATGAGATGGGTTGAGGGAATCGGGCAAAAAAATTCTTTGAAAGGGCTCATTATTGGTATGGAGCCGACAGGACATTACGGATTAAACTTGGCAAATTGGCTCTCTGATAAGGGGAAAAGCGTGGTTATGGTGAATCCGGCTACCACCAAACGAAACAAGGAGAACCGCGATAATTGCCAATCTAAAAATGATCCTAAAGATGCACTAGTTATTGCTGACGTGATCAGCCGAGGTTTCTACTATGAATACTCACGACAGGCCGTTGTCTTTCAAAGGTTGAGAACTATTATGAGTGATCGGGAATACTGGGTTACGAACAGCGTGCGGCTGCAAAACCGAATCATCCGATGGATAGACATTCACTTCCCTGAGTATTTTTCTGTGTTTAAAGATTGGACCTGTAAACGTTCCATGGCCACACTTCGGGAATTCCCTTTCCCGCAGGAAGTAGAGACTTTATCTGTCTCAGATGTAATTACAAGTTGGAAAGATCATATGCAGCGAGCCGGTGGTTCTACGGGCATGCAGAAAGCTGCACAGCTCATTTCTCAAGCAAAGAGAAGTGTAGGCGATACGACTGCTGCTAATGAATCGAAGCAGGATCTGAGGCGTCTATTACAAGAATTTGAAAGGAATTCTGAAATATTAGATAGCATTGAGAAAGATATAAAAGAGTTGCTAAGCGAAATTCCAATAGCTGATCAACTTCGCTCTATCAAAGGACTAGGCTCAATCTGCACTGCAGCGATCCTTTCAGGAGCTGGTGACCTAAGACAATACGTACATGGGCGTCAACTTTTGCGTAAAGCTGGCCTGAATTTAGCTGAAAGCACGTCAGGGAAACGTAAGGGCCAGATTATTCTCTCTAAAAGAGGCGATGCAGCACTGCGAAAATATCTATATTTAGCTACGGTCCAACTCGTAGGAAACAATCCTGTGTTCCAAAAATTGCATGAGAATAATGTTCAAATCAAGCATATGAAGAAGCAACAGTCTGTATTTAAACTACTTGGAAAACTAGCAAGAATTCTTATTAGCATTGTTCAGAAGGGAGAAACTTTTTCTCCTGAGATAGCTGCCCCAGCATTTATGCAAGCTGCTTAAGTCGAACTCAATCACGTGGATTGACTCATTCGCAGGATTCAAAAAGAAAGCACGGAGAACCGAGCTACTGCCCGGCAAGGGCTTTTGACCCATCCGCTAAACGCTATCGGTCTCCACGCCTTGGTCAGGTGTAACGAAGGAATGTAAGGGTATAGACCCGTCGAGCCATGGGATGGTAAGCACCAAGGAAAAAGTGGAGTATGCGTGCAGAATTAAAGCACTTGGAGAAATGTACCAAAGCCTTTCTTCTGTTCCCGCATGTCCAAAATTGGAACGACGGAGTTTAATAAGCTTACTTTCAGAACGACAACTGTTATCCAGGGAAACGGAATCCTGCGAATGAGTGAGTAAAAGTGAGATAAACCCTTAAAACCGAGGGA
>NZ_JBFRGR010000089.1:0-3359 GCF_052115445.1 Paenibacillus sp. 2RAB27 | reverse complement strand
CCGGGATATTTGATATAAGTGCAGGCATCAACGTAACTGAAGAAACGGAAAATATTAAGGGCTATACTCTCGGATTACGGGTAACGTTTGAAGACCTTGCGTCGCTGCGTTCATATGGTCCGCATCCCGTTCATCAGGAATTTGTTAAAGCGTTGGATGGTATACTGGAAAATGTTATTGTAGTTGATTACCCATTGGTTTAAGCAACCAATACGAGGCTGCCGGTATAGATCGGCAGCCTCGTTGCGCTAAAGGACAGAATACTTCCAATATGTGGTATATTCAGAAAGGGATTTGAAAAAGGGAGGTGATATGTTGAKGGAAATAAAGCATTTTTCGACTGCACAAACTGGAGTGAGGTGGAGTTTGAATAAAAAAAACTTAACTGTTATTTTATTTATTTGTATTATATTCAGTTTGAGTATTCTACGCCCTAATACGGCGTATGCATGTAGTTGCGGCAATCCAGGCATCGAAAAAAGATTTGAACTATCTAGTGTCGTATTCACAGGTACGTTAATAAGCAAAGATAAAGATGGCGGGAACATTTTTAGTGCGGATAAGATTTGGAAAGGCAATCTCACAGATGGATATGTGTTTAGTGGGTTCTATGGTATGTGTGGGACAGAATTTGAAGTAGGAAATAAGTATCTAATTTATACAGAAAATCTTAAAGGAAAAGAATCCACCAGTATTTGTAACGGCAATAAACTGATTACTGAGGCAAGCAAAGATATTCACGCTCTCAACCAATTAACAGAACCCGCGTGGAAAAATAAATCATTACTGATAATTGCTTTTGTTTTCTCAATAGTAATCTTAATAATATGGAGAGTTAAATTGAGGTTCTATAATAAACGTCCCTTACGCTAACGAGAAAACTATAGTTAAGGAGCTGCTTCGGGGCTGCTCCTTTTCCGGTTGCTGAACTAACGAGAGTTCAATAACAACATTTATAAGGCAACCAGCCCAGGTGGATTGGTTACCTTTTCTGAAGTGAACGGGCAGTAGTGTTAAGAAGAGATAGGTTATTCATTTTTTCTTATTATTGAACATTTTTTTAAAGATGTATAGAATTGGAAAAGGAGTTTGTTAATAAAAAGGTGGTGAAATAAAGGTATGCAAGTTCCAATATGGGCTTTAGTTATGCCGGTATTATCTGTTGTTATATGGTTGTTGTTGGTCGTTTCAATTATATTTCTTGTGTTTAACTCCCGAAAGAGTACTCGAAGTCTTCAAAACATTGAAGCGTTGCTTAAAGATCTAAAATATAATAAGGACAATCATCTTTAATGGAGCAAAACCACTTTTAAGGTGGTTTTTGCATATTACTACACGTAAAGATCATTAACCTAACGAGAGAACTATTGCTTAACAAGCATCATGATGAGGCTGTCATAAAAGCGAGGACCCCGCGAATTATATCGCAGAGTCCTTTTATAGTGGGAAGCGGTTTATTTCAAAAATGCACTTCTAATGCTAAGTCTTACTCAAAAAGTATCGAAGCAGAAATCTCGATCTTTTTATCCTTCTTTGTGTTTTCATGGTGAATCAACAACCTTTCGGAAACTAAAATTGAATTCCGGTTTTCGCTGTTTTTCAATACCACTTCCCACTTATCGTATGTTTACCCTTTTCCTAATGTTTTGAATCAATAAGGGTAATATGGTTATCGGCAGCATTCCTATTTTGTAGAAATACGAGGTTTGAAAAATAAAAAGACTCCTTGGTATGATGTTAAAAGGATCCCAGTTGCTGGCCAGCGACAGATCCAAATAACATATCAAGGAGACTACAATATGAATTCTACCCAAAATCAGAAAATAACTCAAATCACTTCAGCTACATTAATTATTGGTGTAGACATCGCCAAGTTCAAACATGTGGCTAGAGCGCAAGACTTTCGCGGAGTCGAGTTTGGTAAGCCAATAGCGGTTGAGAACAGCTTAGAAGGCTTCGAGAACTTTGTAAATTGGTTTAGGAAGATCATGTTAGAACACGAATTTAAAGATGTTCTAGTAGGCATGGAACCGACCGGTCATTACTGGCTGAATCTTGTTCATTATTTGAAGGAACATCATATCTCTTGCGGTGTTGTGAATCCGCTGCATGTGAAGAAAAGTAAAGAGTTGGATGACAACTCACCAACCAAAAATGACGTTAAGGATGCTAAGGTCATCGCTCAGCTCGTTAAAGACGGCAGATACGCTATACCGAATATTCCTCAAGGTATCTATGCAGAATTACGTGAGGCCATGAAAATTCGCGATCACCTGTCTACTGACCTGCGTGTCATACAAGGGCGTGTCCATAATTGGTTAGACCGTTACTTCCCCGAATTCCTCACAGTGTTTAAGGATTGGGAATGTAAATCAGCGATTCAAATGCTAAGTCTGAGCATGTTGCCGCAAGAGCTCGTTTCGATATCAGATGAGTTCTTGCTGGAGCATCTTAGACAAGTAGCAAAACGTGGAGCTGGTATTGGACGAATACAGGCGTTAAAATCCGCTGCTAGCCGTTCTGTAGGTATTAAGCATGGTGTGGATTTAGCTAAGATGGAGCTGCAATTGCTTCTCAAACAGCATCAGCTCATACAAGATAAGTTTGATGAACTTAATCTAAAAGTCGATGAATTACTTAGTCGAATTCCAGGTGTAGATCACCTTTTAGCCATCAAAGGCATTGGTAGAGATACAGTTGCTGGCTTCCTTGCTGAGGTTGGGGACATTGCAAATTACCATCACCCTAAACAAATCGTAAAGCTCGCAGGACTTAATTTACAAGAGAACACATCCGGAAAGCACAAAGGGCAAGCCAAGATAACTAAACGGGGAAGAAGGAAGCTTCGAGCCCTGTTATTTCGAGTCATTATGCCTCTAGTTGCGAAAAATCAAGCTTTTAAAGCACTTCATGAGTACTACACAAAACGACCAGACAATCCTTTGAAGAAAATGCAATCCTTGATTGCACTCTGTAGCAAATTGATTCGGATCTTATTTGGAATCATGAAAAAAGGGCATGTATTCAGTGAATTGAAGATGCTTCAGGATATCCCTCGATTTTCCAATTTAGAATTAGCAGCATAACATATATCTCTATTAGGAAAGCAAAGCAAAGAGTACAGATTAGACAACGAAGCACGGATGAGTCGGAATAACACTAACATACGGACGTAGATCCTGTCGGGCAGCATATCCGACCTCCACCTCATGGACAGGTTGAATGAAGGAATGTGGGAGCGTAGACTCTGTGAGACATGGGAGGGTTGACCTCCATGAGACATGTGGAGATCCATAGGTGCAACCATATTATTCCTAAATAACCACTTTTTTTTGGCAAGTGGCTAAGTGGAGGCATTC
>NZ_JBFRGR010000088.1:0-2479 GCF_052115445.1 Paenibacillus sp. 2RAB27 | reverse complement strand
ACCAAACAGCGATTGGTTTAAAGATTCTTCTGCAACTTCGAAATTCATATAATCTTCCCAACCAACCGCACAACAAAGCTTTATATATTCTGATATCGTTGGAACTCTTTTTAGAATTAAAAGATTATTTTCCATAATAACTCTCCTTTCGTTGGAAAAAGAACACATTTGAGTATTCGACGAAACCATTGAAGAAGCCTGCACTTTAGTTCAATAACAAATCAAGTAGGGGACCCATTTGCATGGCTCCCCCCTTATCGAACCGCACGTGCCCTACTAAGGCATACGGCTCACCAACGTGATTCAACTTGCAATCAATTTGCAGCATTTCTTTCTTTGGGCACACTGTATCTTTCGAACGCGTTCTGAGCATACCCAGCACCTTCACCTGATAAGCCATTGCTATTCGTCTGGTTCATTGGATAGCATTTTTTTCTTAGGCTTCCCGTTCACTTCGCACAGTCGCCGACTTAACCTGCCGTGCGTGCTTCAACTCTAAGGTGTAAATTCCTTCAGCAAAGAGGGTCTGATAGCCGGTAATAATATATGGAGGAATCCAAAAAGATAAAATCAAAACAGCAAGAATTTTGATCCCCTGCCGTTTTTTTAAAGACATCCTTAATTTCATAAGGCCGCATAAGAATAGGATGCTCGATAAGATGCCCACATAATATAAAACCGAATGACTGCGAGACCACGGAGATAAACCTAAATTTAAAAAAAGTTTCTCACCAAATGGAGTCACATCAGGGTACTTCCAAGAAAGTACCGGCAAGCAAATTTTTTTAGCCTTCGACAAACTAAAATTTTTTCGTTGACTTAAACCATGGTTTAAGTCGTATCATATTCCTGTCGACATGAAATATAAAATTTGGAGGCCTCCAGATGAAGTATTATTCAATTAGCGAAGTTTCAGCCAAACTCGATATTCCAGAATCAACGATACGTTATTATGAAAAAAAAGGACTACTACCAAAAGTTGAGCGTGATGAAGCTGGGAGGCGGTTATTTTCAGAAGATCAAATTACGTTCCTTGGAATCATTATTTATCTAAAAAACACGCATATGCCAATAAGTGTAATCAAACAATATGTTGATTGGGTAGTAGAGGGAGATAGTACCACTGAATTGCGACTTGAAATGATGAAGAATCACAAGCAAGTTGTACTAGCTGAAATTTCACTAATGCAAGAAGCCTTAAAAGGAATTGACGTAAAAATTACACGTTATACAAAGTATACTCAGGAAAGAAAAGAAGCAAGAGAAGATGAAAAAATATTGGAAAAGAGGAATTAGAATGAAACTTTCAGGAAATACAATACTTATTACAGGCGGAAGTACTGGAATAGGATTAGCTTTTGCAGAGCGTTTTATCAAAGCTGGAAATAAAGTCATTGTTTGTGGACGACGTGAAGATGTACTTCAAAATGCAAAAGAAAAATCCCCTAACCTTATTACTCGTATAAGTAATTTGGATATTGAATCCGAGCGTGTAGCATTATTTGATTGGGTAACAGCGAACTATCCAGAAGTGAATGTGTTAGTTAACAATGCTGGGATCCAACAACGCTTTAATGTGTTAAAAGGGGATGCGAAGAACAATTGGAGTTATTTCAGTAAAGAAATCACAACCAACCTTGAAGCACCTTTCCATCTCTCTATGATGTTCGCTCCATTTTTTGCAACAAAAGAAGAGGCGACTATCATCAACGTGACATCTGGGTTAGCTTTTACACCGTTTGCGATTGCTCCGATTTATTCAGCATCAAAAGCGGCGCTTCATTCATTTACAATGAGTCTAAGACACCAACTTTCTGAAACGTCTGTAGAAGTAATTGAAGTTGCTCCTCCAGCAGTGAATACAAATTTAGGTGGAGCGGGGGTGCATACCCAAGGAGAACCATTAGATGCCTTCGCAGATGGAATTTTCAAAGGATTAGAAGAGGGTGAAAAGGAAATTGGATATGGTACTTCTGTGAATCGCTTACGCATGTCACGAGATGAAGTAGATGTATACGTGGAAAATCTGTATAAGGCCACGAAAAACCTAATTGAATAACTACGCTTACGAAAAAGCTGCTACCATTGTGTAGGTTTTTCCCGAAATTTTATCAAAATGGCAGTTGTTTTGACTTCGCGTTGGCATATAAAAAAGCAAAACTCGCCGTAGTGTTGGCGAGTTTTGCTTTTTTATAGTTACCCATTCCTAATTCAACTAAACTATCCGTTAGCGCAACGAGGCTGCCGATCTATACCGGTAGCCTCGTATTGGTTGCTTAAACCAAWGGGTAATCAACTACAATAACATTTTCCAGTATACCATCCAGCGATTTAACAAATTCCTGATGAACGGGATGCGGACCATATGAACGCAGCGACGCRAGGTCTTCAAACGTTACCCGTAATCCGAGAGTATAGCCCTTAATATTTTCCGTTTCTTCAGTTACGTTGATGCCTGCACTTATATCAAATATCCCGG
>NZ_JBFRGR010000087.1:0-2546 GCF_052115445.1 Paenibacillus sp. 2RAB27 | reverse complement strand
GAGGCAATCATCGCACAGCACAAGCATGTTGATACTGAGCACTTCTAATATTTTGTCTTTATTCTCCATTAGTATTTCCTTTTCAAGATAGTTTGTAATTCCCTAGTTTATAGACATCCATATCATACCATCGTCCTAGTTCTTTGGATACAAAATTTGTCTTTTAAGGTCGGATTTACTACGATTAAATACCGGTTAGAGAAAAATTTTTGGATTTCGGTAGCTTGAATATAGCGAGCTATTCAAGGAGTAAAAACTAAAATAAACGCCAAGCTAACGCTTTCAATGCGTTAATCTTGGCGTTTATTTGTTCGTAACTATCGAGTCATTATGTGGAAATCGTACATGTTGCGCGAAAACCAAGAATCACCTACCCTAACAAATTTCTCACAGTATTCGCGTATGATGCCTGCGTTTTCTAGCAAATTGTCTTTGCTAACGACTATGTTTGTTTGTGAGAGCGCGGCCGCGAAGAGCTCGATATCAGTTGATAATACTTTGTTCAAATTAAAAACCTCCGGGAATATAATAACCTAATATAGTAATATATTCCATAATTATAACATGGTCATAGTACTAAAGATACAAATTATGTCTATTCAGGTCTATTTTACTATGATAGAATTATAGGAATATTGTTTGGTTAATTTAGGGAGAACAGGAGAAACTCATGTTAAAAAAATTATTAATTAAAAATATGTATGGTTGGAGAAATTTTGAAGTAGAGTTTATTGAGGATCTTACATTACTAGTTGGTTTAAATGGGTCGGGGAAAACATCACTACTAAATGTGATATCAGAAATTGCGTCTGGAAAAGCAAATTTCCTACAAAAATATTATTGTGATTTAATAGAACTTGAATATCAATATAATAAGGAATCGAGAATAATAAGATATGAACTGGTTGAAGATAATCAGTACATTCTAACTTGGAAAAATTATACTATTCCAGTAGACTTGAAAAATATTGATAGTCACTATAACCGTGAAAATAGAAATGATGAAGATCTTCCGAATCTAGAGTCAATACTAGTAGAGATATCAAATGAGTTGAATTTACTATATCTCCCTCTTTCAAGAGATAACAGACTTTTAGAAGGTGGGTTTAGTAATAGTAGAGAGAGATATATCTATGAAAGGAATAGAAATGCTGAAGTACACGAAAATTGGGACTCAAGATCAAGTAGACCTTTAAGTAGTATTGATGATACGTTAAATTATATAAATAGAATGGTAAGAGAGTACCAACGTAAAACAGGGTTGCGTTTAGAACAATTAAATAACAGAATGAGAAAAGAAATGCTACAAACTTCGTTTAGTTATTATCCAACATATCCTGTAGTAGGAGATATACAGAAACATTTCGAATTATTGGATGAAGCCAAAATTTCGGAACTCAAAGTGGCTTTTAAAGAAATGGGTATCCTTACAGGACAATTTGAAAATGAATTAGATACTTTTATAAAAAAGTTATATGAAGGTTATGAGTTTTTTATAAATTGGGTTAGTCAAAAAAATGAATTTGATACGAATGTTGCAGCATTTATATCAAATGTTTCACAAATCGAGAGAATCATCAAATGGCAAAAAAWTGTTCAAGAAACAAATAGTAAGAAGGCGTTGCTTCAAGAAGATTTAAATCTTTTTTTAACTACAGTAAATAGTTTTCTATTTGAAAGTAAAAAAGAACTAATATTCAACGATAGAGACGGTCGAATTCTTTTCATTCAAAGGGATAATAACAATAAGAAAAKGGTTACCTTAGATAAAATGTCATCTGGAGAGAAACAAATTGTAATATTTTTTGCATACTTAATCTTTGAAGTGAATTCTAAACAATCAGGCATTTTTATCATCGATGAACCGGAGCTCTCATTACATGTGTCATGGCAAAGGAAGTTTGCAAAGTCAATCATTAAAGCTGCCCCTAATTTACAATTAATATTTGCAACACATTCTCCAGAAATTGTTGGTTATAATCGAGAAAAATGTGTTGTAATTGGTGGTGATTTAAATTGACTGATAATGAGCTAAAGGTAATACCAGAATACTCACCCGAGGGTTTTTTAGGATATCAAGTTCTATTTGATTCATATGATGATCTTATTGTTTATATTGAAGACTCAAAAGGAGTACATATTTATGAGACAATTATAAATAGACTTTTTGGTAACTCTTTGACAATTAATCATATTAATGCTGTTGGTGGAAAGAAAAATTTAGAAGAGATCTATAGAGAGAGTTTAAAAAACAAACTTGATAAAAATAAAAAAGCTTGTTTTTTTATAGCTGACCTTGATTTTGATCAGTTGTTAAATAAGAAAACTATCATAGATGATAATTTTGTTTATTTAAAGAGATACTCAATTGAGAATTATTTAGTTGATGAGAAAGTAGGAGTGGCATTTATTAATGGCAGAAATAATGAAGGTGCATTTAATTGCAAAAACAGACTAAATTTTAGTTCTTGGCAAGACAATTTGACCCAACAGATGAGACGCTTAATATTAATTTTTGCGACTATTCAGTCGCTAGATCTAGGTAT
>NZ_JBFRGR010000086.1:0-2736 GCF_052115445.1 Paenibacillus sp. 2RAB27 | reverse complement strand
ATGCCTCTGGCGAGACAACTGGTACACCAGCGGTACGTCCATCCCGGTCCTCTCGTACTAAGGACAGCTCCTCTCAAATTTCCTACGCCCGCGACAGATAGGGACCGAACTGTCTCACGACGTTCTGAACCCAGCTCGCGTACCGCTTTAATGGGCGAACAGCCCAACCCTTGGGACCTACTTCAGCCCCAGGATGCGATGAGCCGACATCGAGGTGCCAAACCTCCCCGTCGATGTGGACTCTTGGGGGAGATAAGCCTGTTATCCCCAGGGTAGCTTTTATCCGTTGAGCGATGGCCCTTCCATTCGGTACCACCGGATCACTAAGTCCGACTTTCGTCCCTGCTCGACTTGTAGGTCTCGCAGTCAAGCTCCCTTATGCCTTTGCACTCTGCGAATGATTTCCAACCATTCTGAGGGAACCTTTAAACGCCTCCGTTACATTTTAGGAGGCGACCGCCCCAGTCAAACTGCCCACCTGACACTGTCCCCATACCGGATCACGGTACYAGGTTAGAACTCCGATACGATCAGGGTGGTATCCCAACGATGCCTCCACCCAAGCTGGCGCTCAGGCTTCWWAGGCTCCCACCTATCCTGTACAGATCGTACCAAAGTCCAATATCAAGCTGCAGTAAAGCTCCATGGGGTCTTTCCGTCTTGTCGCGGGTAACCTGCATCTTCACAGGTATTAAAATTTCACCGGATCTCTCGTTGAGACAGCGCCCAAGTCGTTACGCCATTCGTGCGGGTCAGAATTTACCTGACAAGGAATTTCGCTACCTTAGGACCGTTATAGTTACGGCCGCCGTTTACTGGGGCTTCAATTCATAGCTTCGGGTTGCCCCTAACCACTCCTCTTAACCTTCCAGCACCGGGCAGGCGTCAGCCCGTATACTTCGCCTTGCGGCTTCGCACAGACCTGTGTTTTTGCTAAACAGTCGCTTGGGCCTTTTCACTGCGGCCCCCTCGGGCTATTCACCCTACCGAGGCACCCCTTCTCCCGAAGTTACGGGGTCATTTTGCCGAGTTCCTTAACGAGAGTTCTTCCGCGCGCCTTAGAATTCTCTTCTCACCCACCTGTGTCGGTTTGCGGTACGGGCACCTTCGCCTGGCTAGAAGCTTTTCTTGGCAGTGTGAACTCATGACCTTCGGTACTTAMATTTCCCTCCCCATCACAGCCCAGCCTTACGGTTAGCGGATTTGCCTACTAACCAGCCTCACTGCTTGGACGAGCATCCATCAGCTCGCGTCACTATCCTTCTGCGTCACTCCATTGCTCATAACGGCTACGGTGGTACAGGAATTTCCACCTGTTGTCCATCGACTACGCCTTTCGGCCTCGCCTTAGGTCCCGACTTACCCTGAGCGGACGAGCCTTCCTCAGGAACCCTTAGGTTTTCGGCGGATCAGATTCTCACTGATCTTTTCGTTACTTATACCGGCATTCTCACTTGTATGCGCTCCACCTGTCCTTACGGTCAGAATTCAACGTACATACAACGCTCCCCTACCCATGCACAWAMGTGCAAGCCATAGCTTCGGTGGCGTGTTTAGCCCCGTTACATTTTCGGCGCAGAGTCACTCGACCAGTGAGCTATTACGCACTCTTTCAATGGTGGCTGCTTCTAAGCCAACATCCTGGTTGTCTGTGCAACTCCACATCCTTTCCCACTTAACACACACTTGGGGACCTTAGCTGATGGTCTGGGCTGTTTCCCTTTTGACAATGGATCTTAGCACTCACTGTCTGACTCCCGGATTTAAGTTTGTGGCATTCAGAGTTTGACTGGACTTGGTAACCCTTGGCGGGCCCCGCACCCAATCAGTGCTTTACCTCCACAACTCAACATCCGAGGCTAGCCCTAAAGCTATTTCGGGGAGAACCAGCTATCTCCGAGTTCGATTGGAATTTCTCCGCTACCCCCACCTCATCCCCGAATTTTTCAACATTCGTGGGTTCGGGCCTCCAGTGAGTGTTACCTCACCTTCACCCTGGACAGGGGTAGATCACACGGTTTCGGGTCTACGTCCACGTACTMAAGCGCCCTATTCAGACTCGCTTTCGCTGCGGCTCCGYCTYTTCARCTTAACCTCGCACGGGAACGTAACTCGCCGGTTCATTCTACAAAAGGCACGCCATCACCCATATAGAGGGCTCTGACTTTTTGTAAGCACACGGTTTCAGGTTCTTTTTCACTCCGCTTCCGCGGTGCTTTTCACCTTTCCCTCACGGTACTGCTTCACTATCGGTCACTAGGGAGTATTTAGCCTTGGCAGATGGTCCTGCCGGATTCCGACGGGGTTTCACGTGACCCGCCGTACTCAGGATACCTCTAGRRGWTTCGTTYRGTTTGGGCTACAGGGCTTTTACCTTCTATGCCGGACCTTTCCAGATCACTTCGCCTACCAAACTAACCCCATGTCGAGGTCCTACAACCCCAAGGAGCAAGCTCCTTGGTTTGGGCTATTCCGCTTTCGCTCGCCGCTACTGACGGAATCACTTTTGTTTTCTTTTCCTCCAGGTACTTAGATGTTTCAGTTCCCTGGGTCTGCCTCTACAAWAGCTATGTATTCACTATWGAGTAACTGCGCATTACCACAGCTGGGTTCCCCCATTCGGACATCCCCGGATCAAAGCCTGCTTACGGCTCCCCGAGGCATTTCGTCGTTCGCCACGTCCTTCTTCGGCTCCTAGTGCCTAGGCATCCTCCGTGTGCTCTTTCTAGCTTAACC
>NZ_JBFRGR010000085.1:0-2988 GCF_052115445.1 Paenibacillus sp. 2RAB27 | reverse complement strand
CGCATAGGCTGTTCAAGGAAATACTGCCTATGGGTGTTATAACATTAGTTCCTTTTCTCTTAGTTCTAATKCAACCAGATCTCGGTAATTCCATTGCGTATTTGGTTATTTTTATTGTGGTCTGCTGGTTCGGGCATATTAACTACAAGCATGCCTGGATAGGCCTAGTAATTATGATAGTCGTAATCGGAAGCTCCCTCTGGAGCTATATCGAATACCATGTGGAAGTAAAGCAATTCTTGGCATCCAAACATAAAGAGTACTGGTTGGATAGGGTGGATGCCGTCCTTTTGCCAGAGCAAGCTTCTGAAAAAGCAACTTATCACATGAAACAATCGGTCAAAGCAATCGGATCAGGCTCGTTAGAAGGAGATGGCTATCTGCATGGAACTTCGGTCCAGAGTGGTCAGGTTCCATATACCTATGCAGATTCCATATTCGTTGTAGTGGGAGAAGAATTTGGATTTGTTGGCGCATCTGCGTTACTCTTCCTTTATTTTCTTCTCATTTATCGAATGATCACTATCGCACTTAACATTCGAAGCCAAACAGGCATTTATATCATTGGTGGAATTTCTGCTATGTTTTTGTTTCAAGTTTTCGAAAACATCGGGATGCTGATCGGTATCATGCCGATTACGGGAATCACCCTTCCTTTTATAAGCTATGGAGGCACCTCGCTGTTGATTAACATGGTATCGATAGGTTTTGTTCTAAGTATAAAAATTTATGATGACATAGATGTTGAAGATATCATAATACGTTAATGTTCGATCCAATAGCGAAGAGTGTGGGGAATAAAACTACCACCTTTTTATGCTGCTGTTATTTTTAAAGATGAACCATTTGTTGAATATGTGTATTTTCCAATATGTGTTAATATTAAAAAGATAACAACTGTCTATGTAAATACATAATCTTGTCTCAATAAATGAAAGAAAAATAGAATCGGAGGATCATCATGGACAATAAGATCTTAAATCTTCTGCTCCAATATGACATCGTGAGTCCCGAAGCTACACTGCTCAGGCACAATGAAAATCGGACATATAAAGTGATCGATTCGTCAAACGGTAGCGTCTATCTTCTTCGAGTGCATGATCCTTTGACATTAAATCTTGGCGGCATTCAGCATACAAGACAAGGGGTTGAATCCGAGTTGCGATTGTTGGTGGCAATCTCAAATCGTACGGACCTCATGGTTCCGGTGCCTGTAGTGAATCGGTACGGACAACTCGTAACCGAGTTTGAATTAGATGGAAGCACACTATGCTGCTCACTACTTCACTGGATAGAAGGTCGCAATTTGACTAAAGAGGATTTGTCCAGCACTGATGCAGCATATCATCTAGGCGCTCAGGTTGGTAGACTGCACACATTTTTCGATACATACGACAAAGTCGTCCCTGCGGATCGTCCCGATTATGGTATTCGAAGAACTGATAAGATGCTCAAACAAATTCGACGCGGGGTCGAACTCGAATTGTTCTCAGAAGAGAATTTCCTTATAGTCGAAAAAACACTAACACGCATTGTTGACCGACTTCGGGCAGGACAACCTGGAACGCTAAAGCAGGGGATCATCCACGCGGATTTAAACATGAGTAACATACTTGTTACTTCGCTAGGAAGTTATGCTTTTATCGATTTCTGTCTCTTCGGCTTTGGTTACCTACTTTTTGATGTAGCAATGGCTGCTTTAAATACCCCAAAAGAATATCGGGAACAAGTCGTTTCAGGATATTATGGTAAAGTGCTACCGTACGAGGAGGTTTATTCAATTATTGAAGGTTTCATGCTTTCAGCGGTGTTAKGCTACTACGCTTTTGTGATGGAGAACGATGCTGCCCATACATGGATTCGAGAGAGGATGCCGCAGTTTTGCCATACTCGGTGTACGCCGTTTCTCAACGGTGAAAGTATTTTCCTTAGCTTCTGATTAGTGAATGAGCCCAGTCGATGTCAAAACGAAAGAACAATAATTAAGGAGCTTGCTTCGCTTCAGCAATATTTAATTATAACAGTGGCAAAATGGGGGGAAGTCCTGCATGATTACGCTCAGAAAAATCACTCTGGAAAACCGGCGTGCCATGTTTAACTTGGAAGTTTCAGTGGACCAACGGCACTTTGTTGCGTCTAATCTGTCCAGCGTGGCTTCTTGTTATGTCCTTGCAACCAATGGGGGACATCCATTCCCATTTGTCATTTATGCGGATGAGCAGCCCGTCGGTTTTGTAATGTTGGCTTATGGAATCACTGGATACGAAGAACCGTCAATCGCAGAAGACAACTATTGCATCATGCGATTAATGATTGACAAACAGTACCAGAACCGGGGTTATGGTCGGGAAGCCATGAAAAAAATCTTGGAGTTTATCCGTACTTTTCCAGAAGGTCCGGCAAATTACTGCTGGATCCCATATAAATCCGATAACATTGCTGCCAAAAGGCTTTATGAAAGTTTTGGCTTCCGTGACAACGGTGAAGTGTTTAACAACGAATCAATAACTGTATTGCGACTCTGATTCGCTATTAAACCATTAAGCGAGCTCAAAGGAAGAGCCATTCCGCTAACGAATAACATTACTTCTATAATTTAATAAATGAAAGGGCGGCTCAATTGAATCTGCCCTTTTTTTATTTCATAAAAAATCAGGTCAATATTTTTAAAGAAAAGGTAAAATAAGTTCGTTGAATTTCCAATATATTGAATTTAGAATGAAATTATAACATTTATTAATGAGAATGGAGGCTTAAATTTGAAAATTAACAAGAAAGCATTCTATATGATTAATACTATTTCTGCTTTTTTGGGTGTTCTAGGAATAACAGGTTTATTTTTCTCATACAAAGTTGCTTCTTGGGTGAAGAATATAGAGCAAATAAAGTTAGGTTATTTAGAAATATTCAAGAAACATACACTAATAATAAATATTTTCGCTGTATGTTCCCTTATTCTGTAAGTATAAATAGAATAAGGGAACATAC
>NZ_JBFRGR010000084.1:0-5602 GCF_052115445.1 Paenibacillus sp. 2RAB27 | reverse complement strand
GAAAATAATCTTTTAATTCTAAAAAGAGTTCCAACGATATCAGAATATATAAAGCTTTGTTGTGCGGTTGGTTGGGAAGATTATATGAATTTCGAAGTTGCAGAAGAATCTTTAAACCAATCGCTGTTTGGTGTAATTGTCCAATACCAAGGTGAAGTAGTGGGAATGGGCAGAGTAATTGGCGACGGGAGAATCTATTTTTACATTCAGGCTTTAAAAATGAATACTTACCACACACTGAAGAACTAAAACAACGGCTATTATTTGTGCTAAATCAAGAAGGGAAGCCAATCGGGACAATAACTGGTTGCTGGAACCATACTAGAGAGAGACGAGACTCATCGATTCATTGGTTTGCAGTAAAGAGGGAATATCAGGGGCTTGGAATTGGGAAAGCTTTAGTGGCTGAATGTATACGAGTTCTAAAAAATCTTGAAGGTGATGCTGATGTTTATTTACATACTTGGAGCTACAAGGCGATTGCACTGTATTTGAAAACTGGGTTTAATATTGAAGTAAGTGAGACATTTTCTCTTTATCAAAATGATTATGAACAGGCGCTTCCAATATTACAGAATCTGTTGAACAACAAGCTACGCTAACGGGTAAGTACGACAAGTTCTGCTATAAGCACCAAACAGTGCGAAAAACAGGAGATTACACGAGTAATCTTAACTTTACAACCAAGGATGGGAATGACGGAACCACGTATCCCGAAACCATCCCGCCAATACTCCTGCGCGCGTCATKTTTAACAGAAGATGAGGTGTGAAGTACAGGTAGATTCGGCAGAACGAAGGCTAGAGCCATTCAAAAGAAAAGGTATGCCAACGGATATGTCGCGYGGCTGAAAAACTGAATATGGTGAGAATGCTCGCACAGAAGCGAACTGACGAACTTCCGAATGTACAAGTCTAAAGTTAGAGCATGCGGAAACGCATGTACCATCAAACGATGGGGTGAGTGGCGTAAAGTAAGACTTTACCCTATGAAATAYGCTATGCCTAACAAGGGTGGCATCAATCTCACAGGCTTAGAGGAAGCACCTAAGTTCAGAAAAAAAAAAAAAAGCTAGGTTGTAAGGGACTTGGAAAGCAAGGGACGTTGAAAGAAGGGCTGTTACCCGAAACGGTTGCAATAAGGCATATGCCGAAATGAATTAATCCTTGTGAGGGTAGGGGCACGACCGAAGAAACCTCTGTAATGGAGATGGAGGAACAGCCCCAAGTCTAATTGAAAAGAACGATCATTTTCCATACGTGAATTGCACCGATCAGGTAGGAATGTGGGGACATCGCTTCGTTTAGGAGGGATGCCACAGTGCAAGCTTTACGAAATTGGGAGTATTACGGCATGACGGAATCTTTTACGGATCTGCACGAAAGATCAGCAAACAAAGAAACCTTCTCGCATCTATATGAGATCGTCACATCTAGAGAAAATATCTTGCTAGCTTATCGTACAATGAAGTCCAACAAAGGATCAAAGACACCAGGAACAGATGGACTAACCATCAAAGACATCGAACAACGACCCGAAWACGAATTAGTAAGTGAAATCCAAAATAAACTGCMAAACTATCGCCCCAAGAATGTCAGAAGGAAACTCATCGAAAAAGATAACGGTAAGATGAGACCGCTGGGCATCCCGTGTATCCTCGACCGTATCATTCAACAGTGCTTCAAGCAAGTCCTTGAGCCCATAGCTGAAGCCCAATTCTACAACCATAGCTATGGTTTCAGACCCCTTCGATCGGCACACCATGCCATGGCAAGAATACAGTTTCTCATCAATCAGGCTTCGATGCATTATGTAGTAGACATCGACATTTTGGGATTCTTCGACAACGTCAACCATACCTTGCTCGTAAAGCAGCTTTGGAATATGGGAATTCAAGATAGAAGAGTTCTAGCATGCATTTCAAAAATGCTAAAAGCTGAAATCGAAGGGGAAGGAATACCTTCAAAAGGGGTACCTCAAGGGGGCTTGTTGTCAACACTGCTCTCGAATATTGTATTGAATGACCTCGATCATTGGGTGGCAGGTCAATGGGAATTCTTTCCCCTGACACAASCGTTCAAGTCTAGGGATGGAGAAAGGCGCGCGAAAATAMGGTCAAGTCTGAAAGAAGGCTACCTGGTTCGGTACGCCGACGACTTTAAAATCATTTGCAGAGATTGGCGATCAGCCCAAAGATGGTATCATGCGGTTGTTTTGTATCTCAAAGACCGTTTGAAACTGGACGTGTCACCTGAGAAATCGCAAATCATTAATTTGCGAAAACGAGAGTCGGAGTTCCTAGGGTTTACTATCCGAGCGAACAAAAAGGGTCAAAAGCGAGTAGCTCATACTGRTATAAAATCGGACAAAAAGCAGAAGATCAGAAGTGAAGTTAAGAAACACATTCTCAGAATGAGGACTTCACCCACGGCTCTAAACGCTGCACGGTTTAACAGCTTTGTTTTAGGAATTCACAACTATTTCAATCGGGCAACACATGTTAGTGTTGCGTTCTCACGTCTTGCCTACGATCTGCGAGCTTTCATGTACAATCGTCTCAGACAAATCGGGAAATACGAGCATCCTGCAAACCCACCGCCAACGTATAGTAAATTTTACAGCTTGGGTTACAGGACTTTTAAAATAGCAGATGTTTATTTATATCCTCTTGCCAATGTGAAAACCAAGAATACGATGGGCTTTAGTACAGGTCTTTCACTCTTTACCACAGCAGGCAGAGAACTAATATACAAAAAACTTCGACCAGATTTACGTCAGGAAATTTACCTYCTATCGAAATCTAGCATCCCGAATCAAAGTGTTGAATACATGGATAATCGGATTAGCCGGTATAGCATGAAGTTGGGGAAATGCGAAATTACAGGCATGTATCTCTTCGCATTCGATGTTTACTGCCACCATTATATCCCGCCACACGCAGGTGGAACCGACAAGTTTAACAACTTGCGTATCCTCCACAAGGATGAGTAACGAGGAAGTGCGACTTGTTCTGCTATAACTGCTACTTAGTAGGAAAGGCAGGGACTCAACCCGAGTCCAACTCTGTATCCAAGGATGGGAATGATGTAACCATGTCTACTGAAACCATCCCATTAAATTCCTACTTGCGGTGGGAATGACAGTTTCCTCTGTAAGAAGCTAGGTAAAGTCGGCAGAACGAAGGCTACAGCCACTCACAAGAGAAGGTATGCCAACGGATATGACGGATGGCTGAAAAAGAAATCATGGTGAGAATTGTCCAATAATGGACTGACGAATTACCGAATGTACGGGTCTAAAGTTACAACATATGGAAACATATGTATCAGCAAGTGCTGATGTGGGCGATGAAAAGTACAAATTTCTTCTAGGAAATTCATTACACCGAACAATGGCGGTGTCCAACTCACAGGCTCAGAGGTAACACCTAAAATTTCTATGCATAGCTAGGATACAGGGAACAAGGAAAGCAAGGAACGTCGCATTTAAGGTCTGCCAGCCCAGACGGTTGCTATAAGGCATATGCCGAAATGCATTAATCCTTGTGAGAGTAAGGGCACGACCGATGAAACTCTTGTAATGAGAGTCGAGGAAAAGCCCTGAGTCTTCTATATAAATCAGTTAATTTTCCAAAAGTGAATTGCACCGATCAGGTAAGAATGTGGGAACGCTGCTCCAGTAAAAGGGGGAGTCCACAGTGCAAGCTATTCGATATTGGGATTATTACAATATGGTTGAGACCTTTACGGACTTACATTCAAGAGCCACTAACAGAGAAAATTTTACTCGTTTATACGATACAATTTCTTCTAGGGCAAATATCCTTTTGGCTTTCAGAATGATCAAATCTAATAATGGCTCACATACAGCAGGAACAGATGGTAAGACAATCAACAGCTTCAAAACTCTGACCGACGAAGAAATTGTAACCCTAATTCAACGAAAACTGGCTAATTATCAACCCAAACAAATAAGGCGAGTTCTTATCCCTAAACCAAATGGAAAGCAACGTCCACTTGGTATCCCTTGTATGATTGATCGCATTGTCCAACAATGCTTTAAACAGGTTCTTGAACCCATAGCCGAAGCTCATTTCTTTAAACACAGTTATGGTTTTAGACCATTACGGTCAACACACCATGCAATAGCTAGAGTTCAGCATTTGGTTAACCTCGTTGGTCTGCATTATGTAGTGGATATAGACGTTTTAGGTTTCTTCGATAATGTTAACCATACCCTACTAATCAAGCAATTATGGAACATGGGTATAAAAGATCGAAAAGTTCTACGCATTATAAGTAAAATGCTAAAAGCTGAAATCTCAGGCGAAGGAATCCCATTTAAAGGGACTCCGCAAGGAGGCATTCTGTCGCCGCTACTCTCTAATATCGTACTAAATGATCTCGACCACTGGGTTTCTGAACAATGGGAATCTTTCAATTCCAATTTCAAATACGCTCATAACGGAAGTAGACATAACGCTTTAAAAAAAACCAATCTCAAAGAAGGATACATTGTCCGCTATGCGGACGACTTCAAAATCCTTTGCCGTGATTGGAAAACAGCCCAAAAGTGGTATCATGCTGTAAGACTTTACCTCAAGGATCGTCTTCATCTTGATATATCACCTGAAAAATCACAGATAGTAAACCTTAGAAAACGAACTTCAGAGTTCTTGGGATTTACAATATTTACAGTGAAAAAGGGTAAAAAGATAGTGGTACAAACAGGGATTAGCGATAAGAAGAAGCGTGAAATTAAATTGGAAGCGAAGAAGCATATAAAAATAATGCAAAAATCGCAAACAAATCAAAACGCTAATTCTTACAACAGCTTCGTATTAGGGATACACAATTACTTCTGTAAGGCTACACAGGTAAACCCAGAGTTTTCACGTCTTGCCTACGATCTTAGAGCATTCACCTACAATCGACTTAAACTGGTTGGGAAATATGAGAATCCTACTAAAGCACCCCCAACTTACCGAAAATTTTACAGCATAAATTTTAGAACGTTTCGGATAAATGATACATATCTGTTTCCTCTGTGTGATGTGAAGACCTCAAACAATATGTGTTTTGGTCGTGGGATGACCCCTTTTACAGAGCTGGGAAGAGGAATGATATACAAAAAGTTGCAAGAGGGCATTAGGAAAGAAATTATAAAACTCATGGAATCCAACATACCCAACCGAAGTGTGGAGTACCTGGATAATAGAATCAGTCGATATAGTATGAAAAAGGGATGCTGTGAGATTACAGGTATGTTCCTTTTCTCATCATACGTCCACTGTCATCACTATCTGCCAATTCATCTTGGTGGGGACGATAAATTTAACAATCTTCGTATCCTCTTTAAAGATGTTCACGTACTCATACATGCAAAATCTAAGGAATTGATTGAAAGACTCGTCGCCAACCTTGGTATAACCGAGAAAATGGCTATAACGATAAACCAATATCGCAAAATGAGTAACTTGGAAGCTATTAACACGACTCTGTAGAAGATAGAACGCCGTGTGCGGTTAAAGTCGCACGCACGGTGTGGCGGAGGGGAAAAGACGGAGATTATTTCAAAGTCTTACCTATTCCAATCTTATGAT
>NZ_JBFRGR010000083.1:0-4343 GCF_052115445.1 Paenibacillus sp. 2RAB27 | reverse complement strand
CGCAGCGACGCAAGGTCTTCAAACGTTACCCGTAATCCGAGAGTATAGCCCTTAATATTTTCCGTTTCTTCAGTTACGTTGATGCCTGCACTTATATCAAATATCCCGGGGATACGATCCCGAAACGTTAACAATTGATCCAGCAATTCCTGTTGCTTGATTGGCGTGATATTAGTATTGAACTTGAATACAACGAGATGTTCGTACATCGCTACATTGCTCCTTTTTTAAGCTTAATGTTGTGTTGCTATAGTTCTTACGTTAGCTTACATTCAATTTTTCGAGAAAGCACACTATCTTTCGTAGTTTCTTCCAGAATGGTTTTCCTATATGCTTTGTTATTTGGAACAACTAGATAGTTTTAAGTATTCATGCTTCAAAATACTCATCATTATACGATCGACATATTGACCATTTTTATAGACTTCGTCTCTTAGTATGCCATCCTTATTGAAACCAGCCTTTTCATAACTCCGAATAGCACCAGGATTATCAGCATCTACCGTCAAATACACTTTATGAAGGTTTAAACGCTCGAATGCAAAATTCAGAACAACACCTGTCACTTCTGTAGCATAACCTTGCGCCCATACCATTTTGTCCCCAATCCAAATACCAAATTCAGCATGCTTGGACCAAGGATGGATATTAAACAATTGGGTATTGCCAATCGGGATGCCGTCTTCTTTTATTATGGTAAAATAGACAGATGTTAGATCTGTTTGCGCGTACTTCCGTGTACGTTCTCTGACCACTTCCGGTGTTAGGGGCATACCACTTCCTGATGGTAACTTTCGGTTAACTACAGGATCGGACAGCCATTCATATCGCTTTTCCCAATCTTCTTCAACAACACGCCTTAATGTTACTCGTTGTCCGTATAGCATATTTCTCCTCCGTGTGCCTAGATTGGTACTTATTTTGTAAACTTGTAAATCCATATGTAGGGTATTCGCGAAAGCTTTTTAACAATTTTTGCCCGTTAGGTGAGCGAAAGGCTGCCGATCGTGCCGGCAGCCTCCCATTGCTGTGTTTTGAACAAACGTTCTCCTTTAGCCTAAACTTTCTCAGATATTATCTTAACGGAAATAACTGACCCATCATCATTGTTTAAATCAAAGTTCCACTGTCCTTCTTGCGATATTCCCCATTGCATCTCACCTACAAAAACTGTATTTGCTTCAACTGCAGTTTTTATCCAATTGTTTCCTTGAGGGGATTTGAGTCTGAAATATAACTTTTTCTCTCCTATATTATGAACATAAAAACTGACTTTCTCTTTATTACCATCAGTAATTGCTTTATAGGTTAACGAGGCAGAACCTTGACCATTACAATTCATTGTCTGGTTTAACATTGCACCTTGTAAGGCTACATCATCAGGTATTGTAGCACCCTTGAGTGCTGTGACAGTGGGTTCCTCAGCAGGCGGGCTTCCTAAATTAACAGCCACCTTATCAATATACGACGGAGTGATCTGGTTGGGCTGTACGACTATATTTTCACTTGCTTTTTGTTTCTTTACGGTAACGAATCCTCCAGCGATAGCTCCCGCAGTGAGCAACAAAAGTGTACTATATAATAGTTTATTGTGTTTCATCTTGGATAGTAACTCCTATTTAAAATTAATATGGGAATGCCCTAATTATAATCCATATATTACCTTATAAACTATTATAGTACAATAACATTTGCCAAAATACTACCTATTACTTCAACGGGCAACGGCAGCCCAGTATGTGCCGGCTGCCGTAATCTCGTGATTGAACTATCGTTTTGCGTTAGCGTAACGCCAGTTAATCCCATTACTTATTCTGTATTCCGGCTAATATCCTTTCAACTATCCATTTGGGCGAGGACGAGGGCGACAGCTACTCATACCAATTCGTCCACGACAGGCCAACGTACCAGTGCTGCATGAAGGAGCTGTCCTGGCAAGGCTATTCGACCGGCATGGACTTGCTGAACAGCTACACCAAGGTTGAGATCGGGGAACGCGGCAGCATCCATATCATGCATTCCGAAATCGAATTCTGAAGGAAGCCCTAAAAATGTTAAAACACTACTGACATACTGTTGTCAGTAATGTTTTTTATAATCGGAGTAAGTAATCGTAAAGGAGTGGGAGATAAATGCGAAGTATTTTGGCCCAAAATGATATGATACGGTATTGTATCATTTGTTATAGGAAGGATGGTATCTCGTGAATTTAGCTTCTGTACGCATCATTACCGACGACGTGGATCGTCTCGTCGAGTTCTATGAGAAAGTCATGGGTGTTTCGGCGGAACGCCCCGCGCCCGTCTTTGCCGAACTCGTTGTGCCATCGTGCACCCTGGCGATCGGCCACTCCCAGACGGTGCAACTGTTCGGCGCTGGTTCCGCAGTGGCGGCCGACAATCACACTGTCATCATCGAGTTTCGCGTCCACGATGTCGATGCCGAATACGAGCGCTTGAAGCCCTTTGTTGGCGAGTGGGTAAAGGAACCAACCACGATGCCGTGGGGGAACCGTGCTGTGCTGTTTCGGGATCCCGACGGCAACCTGGTTAACCTCTTCGCGCCAGTGACCGAGGAAGCGATCAAACGGTTCAGCAGTAGGCGTTGACAGACAGTTGAAGTGAGTGGGCGAATTTCGTAATTAGTAATTTTACTGACCGCTTCATAGGAAGAGACCATAGCAACGAGCTATGGTCTCTTCATTTTATCTAGGTTCTTCATTATTTATTGAGAAATGGATCTATTTCGCGACCCCCGCTGATGCTGGCAGCCTATTTGTAATTGTGCTAACGTTCCTACGTTAGTTTAACGACGTACTGAACATCAGTTTTCCAAATTGTACTCATCAAGGTCTTTTGCGTCTTTAAAAAAATCCATATAGCTTTTAACTAAGGATTGGTCTTTACTTATCATGAGAGTAAGTCCAGAATCCCAACAGACAATTTCTACTTCAGCTTTTGGATGTTGAACTGTGGCTCCTGGTTTCCAAAACCCTGGGTTACCATCTGCAAACGGAACGACGCTCAAATTATTAATATCAATCTTCTCCGACTTTCTAAACCCTGAGATTACACCCCAAATAAATTGGATTTTATTCTTGCCAATTAAGTTTGTTAATTGCTCACCTGAAATCCAGTATTTATTATTTCTATCCCAGGTCCCTTTATTTACTTGATATTCTCCGAAGTAGTTCAAAAAATCATCTGGTATCCAGTTTAGTTCTAAATCTGTTAATAACCAATTATAATCGTGTTGTCGATTTTGAAGAGCCTCGAATATGGGTCCTAGGTATGTATAATATTGAATCTGTTTAGAGTCTTTTAATATTGCATTCAAAAACGTTCACCCCTCATTGAAAGTAGGATATTTAAATAATTCGGTAAGTGATTAAGCTATCCTGCCAGTTAAGTGAGCAAAGGCTGCCCTTCATGCCGGCAGCCTCGTCCTAGGTGGTTATTCAACTAAAGTCTCCCATTAGCTTAACAATGGACACTTGCTTTTTGCATCATTTGGTAAGTTCCAAGTTCGTATAATATGGCTTAAACCCATCTGCTACACTTGATATTCATTTGGGTAGATATTTTGTCTTAATAACGTTCATATGATGAGTTTCATGACCAGCTATGATAAAGGCAGCCGCACGTGCGGACAATGGGTGACCATTAAACTCTCCACTACGAAGAAAGGCTTCCTCTCGCAGATTCCCTATAAGAGTAAGCGTGGATTGTCGGACTGCGGAAAAATCCACAAGTACCTCTGCCAATGCTAAGTCGTCAAAAGACGCTAACTTTGCGAAGGTATCACGGTCATAACCAGGTAATTCCCGTGCGTCACCGCGTGCGATACGAAGAATTCGATAGTTCCATAACCGCTCGACATCAGTAATATGTCCCACTACGGTTTTAAGTGCCCATTTCCCTTCAGCATATTGGAAAACACTCTGTTCTTCCGATAGATCTTTCAACAACAACAGTGACTGGTCATGCAGGTTTCGCAAAATATCCACCAAATTCCCATCTGGCACCAAGCGGATATATTGCTCATATTTAGGTAGATATTCGTCCGACTTTGGTCTTGTGTTCATAGGAACCTCCGAATAGGGATTTAGTTAAAGACTTGAGGATTTATTATACCATAATAAGGTATTTAAAGGAGTCTACTTACTGAATATTACTGCCCGTCCCTCGGTTTTAAGGGTTTATCTCACTTTTACTCACTCATTCGCAGGATTCCGTTTCCCTGGATAACAGTTGTCGTTCTGAAAGTAAGCTTATTAAACTCCGTCGTTCCAATTTTGGACATGCGGGAACAGAAGAAAGGCCATGCGGGAACAGAAGAAAGGC
>NZ_JBFRGR010000082.1:0-4577 GCF_052115445.1 Paenibacillus sp. 2RAB27 | reverse complement strand
GAATAGAATCCACCGCTGGCTTGATATCCGGTTTCCAGAATACAGACAAGCATTTGATGATATTTTTAGCGATCGCTCGTTAGCCACTTTGCGCCGCTTTCCAGCCCCTTCTGACCTATTGCAGCTAACTCCGGAGCAAATGGTACAGATTTGGGGTGAGTATATGGCCAGACCAGGCGGAGTGCGAGGCAAGAACAAGGCCTTCGAACTTCAATCGATCGCTAGACATAGCGTGGGAGACACTACTGCCCTTGAAGAAGACAAATGGGAGCTAAGCCACCTCATCGAAGAGTATGATAGGATCTGCCGAATTATTGACGAAGTGGACGAGATGATTGAAAAGATACTGCCTGAAATTCCTTGTTCTGATCTCGTTCGCTCTGTCGGTACCTCCGTTCCAGCAACGGCTGCCATATTGGCATTTGGCGGGGACTTACGTAAGCTTTCTCACGGAAATCAATTACTACGCAAGGCAGGATTGAACTTAGCAGAACGAAGTTCTGGCAAATATAAGGGGCAAATTAAGCTCACCAAGCGAGGCAATTCACTACTGCGCAAACATCTCTACTTCACTGTGTTTCACCTGTTATCTTTCAATGAAGCGTTCCAAGCTATGCATGCGCACAATACCGAAGTGAAAAGAATGACGAAAATGCAGTCCATGATGAAGCTGATTGGGAAACTGGCCCGGATGCTTGTAGCCATGGCAAAAGAAGGACAAACATTCTCCATAGAWAAAGCACAACTRCCGTTAGCAGCATAAAAAGTAWATCGTAACCCTGACACGTAAATTGGCTYATTCGCAGGATYTCACAAAGAAAGCACGGAGTACCGAGATTTTTAMGCTTTAGGGCATAGACCCGTTCCGTTAACGTTGATCGGACTCCACACCTTGGATAGATAGGACGAAGGAATGTGAGGGCAAAGACCCGTCGAGATTTGGGAGAGTGAATCCCCAAGGRCCTTGTGGAGAGAAGCGTGCAGCATACCATTTTTATGGAAGATGTTGTAAAKAAGTTCAGCACCTTCTGTTCCCGCATGCGCTCTAACGGAACTACCTGCCCCACAAGACCCAAACAACTGAACTCCTATTTACCATGCATCTTGAAATCCTGCGAATGAGCGAGCATTCGTGAGAAAATCCTTATTCTATGAGGGAGCTTAACATTCAATTTTTCGAGAAAGCACACTATCTTTCGTAGTTTCTTCCAGGCTGGTTTTCCTAAATGCTTTGTTATTTGGAACAACTAGATAGTTTTAAGTATTCATGCTTCAAAATACTCATCATTATACGATCGATATATTGACCATTTTTATAGACTTCGTCTCTTAGTATGCCATCCTTATTGAAACCAGCCTTTTCATAACTCCGAATAGCACCAGGATTATCAGCATCTACCGTCAAATACACTTTATGAAGGTTTAAACGCTCGAATGCAAAATCCAGGACAACACCTGTCACTTCTGTAGCATAACCTTGCCCCCATACCATTTTGTCCCCAATCCAAATACCAAATTCCGCATGCTTGGACCAAGGATGGATATTAAACAATTGGGTATTGCCAATCGGGATGCCGTCTTCTTTTATTATGGTAAAATAGACAGATGATAGATCTGTTTGCGCGTACTTCCGTGTACGTTCTCTGACCACTTCCGGTGTTAGGGGCATACCACTTCCTGATGGTAACGTTCGGTTAACTACAGGATCGGACAGCCATTCATATCGCTTTTCCCAATCTTCTTCAACAACACGCCTTAGTGTTACTCGTTGTCCGTATAGCATATTTCCCCTCCGTGTACCTAGATTGGTACTTATTTTGTAAACTCGTAAATCCATATGTAGGGTATTCGCGAAAGCTTTTTAACCATCCTGCCGGTTAGGTGAGCGAAAAGCTGCCGATCGTGCTGGCAGCCTAAGTATTGTTTATTATTTCAAACGTATTAAACAATTGAATATAACTGTTGAATGTTACTTATCATAAAATCAGAATTAATATTTTTTTCATCTCTATTTGTAAAAAAACAAGCATGAATTCCAGCGTTTTTTGCCGCTAATATATCTAAATCTCGATCACCAATCATTATCGCTTCCGCATGGATGATACTATGTCTATTAATAAGATATGTAATAGCTTCAGGACTTGGTTTCCTTTCAAAACCTTGTTGGGATGTTATAAAATCAGAAAAATAATCAAATAAACCGTGCATTTTCAATAATTGGATTGCTGATTCTCCTCTATGCGTATATAAATAGTTTTTTCTATTAGTTGTATGAATGTATTTACAAAATTCTTCAATTCCTTCAAAAGGTCTTGATAAATTAGTTTCCGTTTCATTTCTTTGTTTATGATATTTTTCTATAAATATACGATCTATTTGATATTTTTTTTCGTAGTGCTCTATAGCATGAGACATAGATATTTTCATATGCTTCACTATCTCATCTACTGATTCTGAAATGCCTTCTTCTTCAAGAACTTCTTTAAAAATTCTCCCCATTACTGGATAAGTATCAAAAAGAGTACCGTCAAAATCCCAAATTACGTGTTTATACAATTTATTTCCCCCTGTTTTAAGCAAACTCGTATCACATCCTCTATTTCCTTCCATTATTTTAACATGGAAGTGCCGCGCATATCTGCCCGTTAGGTGAGCGAAAGGCTGCCGATCGTGCCGGCAGCCTCCCATTCCTGTGAATTGAACAAACGTGTACCTTTAGCGGAATGAATTGTAGAATTAATATGTCAATTGAAGAATGATTTCGGATACATCAACTCACCTTTTATTGTTGTTTTTACCTTTCCTTCTGTAAATTCAAAGACCATAAAAACGTCATCAGGTACGTTAAATTGCTTCAGTTCAAATCCATATTTTCTCGCTGGCTTAAATCCGAATTTTGGATAGTAAGTTGGATGTCCTATTAAGAACACAAAGTCATAACCTAATGCTTCACATCTTTTTAAACCTTCTTGAATTAATTTACCACCAATCCCTGTTTTCTGATTGCTTGGCAATACTGCAATAGGGGCAAGGACTGTGACATCATGACGATTTCCTTCTTCAACAATTTGTGCTTTGCTAAATAAAGCATGACCTACTATTTCGTCGTTTTCATCCGCTACAAGTGATAATTCAGGGATAAATCCTTCAGATAATCTAATTCTTTCAATTAGTCTTGATTCATCCTCCCTATTCCCAAAAGCTAAATAATTCAAATTAAACACTTCACCATAATCACTTAATTGTTCCGTCCTAATTTTCAATTTGAACCCCATCCTTTGCCTCCATTTAGTTAAATTAATACTACTACGATTTCTGATGCAAGATTGGGAAAGTTTATGTATTAATCGAACTCTCCTGCCCGATAGTTGAACAGGCTACCGATAAATTCGGTAGCCTGTTGTCATGGATCTATAGTTTCTCGTTAGCGTAGCTTGTTGTTCAACAGATTCTGTAATATTGGAAGCGCCTGTTCATATTCATTTTGATAAAGAGAAAATGTCTCACTTAGTTCAATATTAAACCCAGCTTTCAAATACAGTGCAATCGCCTTGTAGCTCCAAGTTTGAGTATGTAAATAAACATCCTCATCACCTTCAAGATTTTTTAGAACCCGTATACATTCAGCCACTAGAGCTTTCCCAATTCCAAGCCCCTGATATTCCCTCATTACTGCAAACCAATGAATTGATGAGTGTCGTTTCTCTCTAGTATGGTTCCACCAACCAGTTATTGTMCCGATTGGCTTCCCTTCTTGATTTAGCACAAATAATAGCCGTTGTTTTAGTTCTTCAGTTTGTGGTAAGTATTCATTTTTAAAGTAGTTGAGGCTTTCTTCAGCAGTATTGAATTCACCTACTGATGCTTCGATTACTGCCCAATCCTCTTCCATACCAGCTTTATACATGCCAAATGAAAAGCCAATTGGTAATCCATAATGAGATAAAGGGGTTCCTGCTGCTCTTTTCATAATGACATTAAAATATGGAATCGATTTATCTAACATACAATGCCTCCCGGTAGATGCCACTGTTATTTAATTCGTGGATCATTAATGGTTCCTTCATTCTCCATACAAAACTGCCTATACTGAAATAGGGACCCTATTGAAGTAACATTATTCGTTAGGTTATAGATACCCTACTTTACATTCTTATCTTGAATTACGCCGAACATTCCTGTCATTCCTTCATGCTTTTTAAAGCCGTATTTATTATAAAAAGATTCTTTACCTTGTGCTGCAAACAAACCGACAAATGATTTTTCTGGAGCGTTTTCTTTTAAGTATTCCTGGATAGTTTCCATTATTAATTTGCCTACTCCTTTGTTTTGATGCTCAGGTAAGACTGCTATATCCTGAATGTAAAAATAGATTCTCCCATCACCAATTACTCTGCCCATTCCCACTACTTCACCATGGTATTGGACAATTACACCAAACAGCGATTGGTTTAAAGATTCTTCTGCAACTTCGAAATTCATATAATCTTCCCAACCAACCGCACAACAAAGCTTTATATATTCTGATATCGTTGGAACTCTTTTTAGAATCTTTTTAGAATTAAAAGATTATTTTC
>NZ_JBFRGR010000081.1:0-5359 GCF_052115445.1 Paenibacillus sp. 2RAB27 | reverse complement strand
GACGGAGATTATTTCAAAGTCTTACCTATTCCAATCTTATGATTTAGTAAATTCAGTTAGAGGGAACGCGGAGTACTGGGAAACTCGTACGCTCCGTGTGGGACAGGGGAAAAGCTGGAGATAACATCAAATGCTTACCTATTGTTACCTGAGGGGGTGCTTCGGGCAGCTCCTCTTTTGTTTTTTATAGTAAGGGGCGGTAGGAATGTTAAATATGAAAGAAACAAATACAAGGCAAGTACGTCAGATAATTTAGGTGGTGAATTAGTGAAAAAAATAATATTTATCGTGGCGGGACCTATTGTTATCGTCTCATGCATTTTGCTATTAATAATAATTGGATGCTATAAAGACCCAAAAATTGAAGGGGCAAATAAGATTAGTCAAATGGAGAGAACCTCCTCATCAGAGAAGATATTTAAACAGAACAAAGACGCGGACATTCTATGTGTCTTTGGTGCACGTTTTTATAAACGTGTCGAAGCTCAGGAGCAATATAAACTAATGGATTTGAAAATAAATCATGAGTTAGGCGAGGTGAAAAAAGAGTACAAAGATGGAAATATTTTTGAAGATTACATGGCAACTAAACTCCAAGTTGGGACAAAGATATTTACGATTCAAGGTCAAATGCAATCTGAATTGCTTCTTGTACAACTGGGAGGAAAATACGTTATTTATGTATATCAGAATTCAAAGGAATTGTAAGAAAAGTGATAATTAACAATAAAGAATTTCAAGTGAATGGACTGATTTATACCATTAGGTCTTCCATCGAAAGCGATGCTAAAAATTTGTCCGAATTAAAGATTACAAATTGATGGAGAAACGGAGAATCTGGACAGAGAAAGAGGAGAAGCTTTCATTGATATACCTGGATTTGAAAAATTAATACATAAGGACACGATCAGCCCAAGAAACTTATTTTTGGTTGCTGTCGCCGATAAACGTATTGTTGGCTTCTCGAGATGTGAAGGAACTTACCTCAAGAGATTCTCTCATAAAGTCGAATTTGGTGTATGTGTACTTAATGACTTTTGGGGACATGGGATTGGAAAAAATCTCTTAAAAGAGTCTATTGCTTGGGCTGACTCCAATGACATCAAAAAATTAACTCTAAATGTCTTGGAAACCAACACAAAAGCCATTGAACTGTATAAAAGGCTTGGCTTTGAAATCGAAGGTATATTAAAAAATGACAAAATTCTTTCTGACGGTGAATACTATAACACTATTGTTATGGGGAGATTCAATGACGCCAAATGAAAGCTTGCTAAGCTAACTGGGAACGTTAGTTACATACACAACATGAGGCTGCCGGCATGACGGCAGCCGTTGCTCAACTATTGGGTGTGACTCTTTTAGCCGCGCAATAGGTCATCTAAGCCCTTTGATAATGATCTGGATGCATTCAAACACGGTTTGGAAGTAATGGAGGTTTGCGGGAACTCGGATATAGTTATCAGCGGTATTGCATATGATTCGCGAAAAGTAAGACAGGGGGACATATTTGTTTGCATTAAAGGTTTTTCTGTGGATGGACATAACTTCTGCGCTTCAAAACGGTGCAACAGCTCTTCTGGTCGAGCAAGAAACAAATGTCCCTTAAGGTATTACAGTAGTCAGGGTGAAAGACACTAGATATGCGATTGCATATATTTCGGATATTTTCTTTGGCCAGCCTTCAAATCGTCTTGACATTATCGGTGTGACAGGGACTAAAGGTAAGACTACAACGACGTTTATGATAAAATCCATACTTGAAGCTGCAAGACAAAAGGATGGACTAATTGGTACACTCGGGACGCGAATAGGAGATGAAATGATTCAAACAGAAAGAACAACTCCTGAGGCATATGACCTTCAGTATTACGGGCGGGATAGCTGAGATCATACGCAGGGAACCGTATTATAAGTAAGGGCAAGTTATATATCTTCCGCGCCTTGATTATAACCACTGTCGATCGCGACGTGCTGAATGGACGCGATCAATATCGCTTCTCCGAATGCGCCTCTCACTCGGACGGAAGCGGTGACTGCTCGACATTAATAATCGKGGGCATATGGGAAGGAATCGCTCCTTCCGGCATCTCGCCGTCAATGCCCAAGAAATAATGCCGGATCGGCGATAATTGCTCATTCAATTCGTACACGAGCGGGATGCCGGTCGGTATGTTCAAATCGGCGATCCCGTCGGCAGGGACTCGATCCAGATGCTTCACCAACGCCCGTAAAGTATTACCGTGAGCCGCAATGAGAATGTGATTGCCGGACGAGAGAGCGGGGCAGATTATCTCCTCCCAGTACTTTAACACTCTGCGCTCCGTATCATCGAGATTTTCCGTTAATGGAAATTCCCCTTCTTTTAAATTCCGGTAGCGTGGCGCGGACGCTTCGTATCGGGTATCGTTTTGATCCAATGCAGGCGGGCGAACGTCGACGGACCTGCGCCACAAGTGTACTTGCTCTTCTCCGTATTTCTCGGCCGTCTCGGCTTTGTTCAATCCTTGTAGGGCGCCGTAATGCCGCTCGTTCAGCATCCAGCTTTTGAATTCCGGAATCCACGTCAAATCCATTTCTTGAAGAATGATCCACATCGTCCGAATCGCACGCTTCAGAACGGATGTATGCGCTACGTCGAAGACGTAACCCTGCTTTCTCAGGATGATTCCAGCTTGTCTTGCTTCTTCTAGACCGTTCGGAGACAAATCCACATCTGTCCAGCCCGTAAATCGGTTCTCGAGATTCCATTCGCTCTGTCCGTGGCGAATCATTACTACTTTGATCATGCGGAATTCCCCTTGTATAAGGATAAGTTGCCCAACTCCATCATAGTTGTCAGCTTTGGTGAAAGCAAATGACAGATACATAGGATAATGTGATTATATTTTACACGTATGAATGAAGATTATTTAATGAGGCACCGAGAAGGTTTGTTAAAGACCATCGGAGACTAGAACGCAGAACTATAGTTAAATCACCGAAGTCAAATTAATTGAAAGCAAGCTATTGACAGTTATCTTAAAATCATATATCTTTAAATTAAGATAATTTAATTTGAGATATTATCCAAACGACTTCAAGGAGGTAATGAGAATGATTCCAATTTTAAACCGTATCAATGAGCTGAGCAGAATTGAGCGCAGTTCAGGTCTATCTGATACTGAGAAAGCGGAACAAGCAGCGCTTCGGACGCAGTATTTACAGATTTTACGCGGACAACTATTAACAACGCTTCTGAACGTGTCTGTTATGGATGAAGTAGGGAACGATGTTACGCCTAAAAAGCTTATTGATAAAAAAGCAGCTAATGATTAATAATCCTTGTCATATATCTTAAATTTAAGAATATGCATTTTAAGATAATTTGTCAAATGATAACTAGCCAGGTTAATAGCCTAGGCACCTAAACTAATGTTTTCCCAACGCAAAGTAAGGAAAGTATTGTATGATTATATGAGAATGAATTCTGGAGGTTGGCTAATGTCAAAAAGAATAGGGATTATTGTAGGAAGTTTGAGGGAAAGTTCTTTTAATCAAATGATTGCGAATACAATCCCAGAACTTGTAGATTCCGCAGAATATGAATTCATATCGATTGCTAATCTACCCTTGTATAACGCAGATTTGGATCATGAAKAAGGGCCAGATCCAGTTAAGCATTATCGCGAGGCGATTCAAAAGACGGATGGCATTATTATTGTTAGCCCGGAGTATAACTCAGGTATACCGGGAGTACTAAAAAATGCACTGGACTGGGCATCGACACCTACCAAAACAGCCGTCTTAATTCATAAGCCTGCAGGAGTGATAGGCGCAACACCTGGAGCAAAAGGGACGATTCTTTCGCAACAGCAAATCAGGCAAACGCTGGATGCCACCCTGTCCTATGTGATGCCGGCTCAAAAAATGTATATTTCTCAAATCATGGACAAGATTGATTCAAATACTCGTAAGCTCACGGATGATACGACTCGCAAATATTTGCAACGTTATGTTCAATCATTATTGCAATGGATTAACCAGGTAGAACGGCTTAATGAGTAGTCAGGATAATTACTAATCTAATATATATGGAGGCTATTATGGGTAAAATTGCGCTTTTTGGATTTGGACGTATCGGAAGACAGCTCCTTCGGGCGGCGTTGCAACAAAATTTGTTTGTCCCCTTTTCCATCTCGGATATTAAAGACGAAGCTACGCTTGCCGCGCTTTTTGAAGTGGATACAAATTACAAGCGTTGGCATGAGAAAGTATCTGCTCAAAAAGGCGCAATCGTAATCGGCGACCGGGAGATTCGTTATTTGAATTCGGCCGATGAATTGCCGAATTGGGGTGAATTAGGGGTTGAATTGGTCATTGATTGTACCGGACGAGCCGTTACGCGATCAGTAGCTGAACTGCATTTGGAGCGAGGCGCCAAAAGGGTGCTTGTCAGCGGTCCGAGCAAAACCTTAGAAGATTGCGATGCAGTACTTCTTAAAGGAATAAACTTAGAAAGCTTCGATCCGGAAAAGCATAAAATCATTAGCATGGCGAGTTGTACGACCAATGCGCTTGCACCGGTTGTCAAATTGGTCAGAGAAAACTATGGCATTCAATACGGATTATTCTCCACTGTACACTCGTATACGAACACGCAATCGTTGACGGATCAGCCGATGAAGGACCGCCGGGATTCATGGGCAGCAGCCGAGAATATCATTCCATCATCCTCAGGTGCAGCGAAGGCTCTGAAATTCATTTGGAATGACCTGCAAATCACGRGCAAAGCCTACCGTATCCCGACCCGTACCGGGAGCATCGCAGAACTTAATTTGATAACGGAAAAACGATGCACCGTTCAAGAGATTAACGATATGTTTCGAGAAGCTGCGAGAGAAGGCGAATTAAAGGGCGTTCTTGATGTTTTGGAAGGGGAATGGGCCTCGTCCCGCATCGTAGCTGATCCCCATTCTTCGATTATTGACTTGCCATTAACCCAAGTACAAGGTGAGCTATTGTCTGTCGCTACTTGGTACGACAACGAATGGGGTTATGCTTCACGGTTGGCTGAAGTAGCCTCTTATCTTGTTGCAAAATCATAAGCTAGACGATTGATGATGAATTGGATGCATCTTAGGACGTATGGGCTGAGCCGAAGATGACGGCCAATACATTCTAAACAGGGAGCAGTTTGCCGCGGCAACTGCTCCCTGTTTTCGTTCAAGTAAACATTCCTGTTAAGGCTAAGAAATGGCCTTTGTCAAAAAAGGAGCGCCTCGGTATGATGGATTTGTCGACGGGTTCGTAACCCAATACCATCAAGGAGGCGCTCTTACTTATGAAGTTTAAACAATCTAACGGACAAAATCAACGA
>NZ_JBFRGR010000080.1:0-5459 GCF_052115445.1 Paenibacillus sp. 2RAB27 | reverse complement strand
GTATAGGGCGGGATGCTTCATCCTTTGGAGAGAAGGGCGTGTAGAACCCACGGCTGACCGCATCGGCGATGACCAGAGCATCTTTTGGGTCGTTTTTGGAAGGTGAGTTATCTCTGTTTTCCTTATTGCGTTTTGTTGTGATTGGATTGACAAGAGCCACATCAACGCCCTGATCTACCAACCAGTTGGCAATATTGAACCAGTAGTGACCGGTGCTCTCCATTCCCACAATGATGTCATTCATGCCGTGCATCTTCTGTAATTTCCGAATGCTTTGTTCTAAATGCTCATATCCAGCAAGGTCATTCGAAAATAGAATAGTGCGCTTGGTGAGGACAACACCTCGAAAATTAATGGCTTGTGCTGCGTCGATGCCTATGACCAGAGTAGTAGTGCTGATTCGTTCTACACGTTGATTTTGAGACTTAATTGGATTAGACTTCATGATAACGCCTCCTAAGGTGAGTTCTGAGGACTGCAACCCAGTACATACTCATCGTAGCGAGGCGTTCTTTTGCAAATTCAATCTACTAACACCTACAGGAATGTTAACGGTGAACGTTTGTTGAAAAAAACGGGAGTAGTTTGCCTCGCTGGCAACTGCTCTTTTTCCATTAAAGTAACAGGTAGAAGAGCGTAGATTAATCCCTCTTGTCCTTGTAAAGAAAAGATCACGATAAAATCCAATTACGGGGGAGTGAAGTTGCCTTAATGGAGGACAAAGCAAAAAATTACATTTAGGAGAAACGGCTGTACATTAACTGGGTTGTATTGTGAGTACATAGACTTATGTCCAATCAATCACTATGTAACGAGCATATGATTATACCGTAATGGAATTTAACTTGAGGGGACTGACTAATCATGAGTGGTGCAAGTTGTGCAGGATATGGTGGAGGTAGCAGTGCAGCAGCTGTTTTGGTTCTTTATGTACTTTTGGTTATTATCTTAATGACTTTTGCAATTTAAACCAACATCACAAAAAAACAAAAACGGTCTTATCGCGAAATAGATGCGAATACAGACCGTTTTTTCTCATTATTTAAATGAGGGTGACGTATGGCCAATCAATGACCATGTAACGAGCATATAATTATACCGTAATGAAAATTCACTTGAGGGGACTGAGTAAACATGGGAGCAGTAGGTGGAGTAGGTCATCATCATCACAACAACGCAGCAGCTGTTTTGGTTCTTTTCATTCTTTTGGTTATCATCTTATCAATAACTTGTGTTTGGTAATTTCTTAATCCAACATCACAAAGAATATCGAGGAAAACAAAACGGTCTTATCGCGAGCTAGATGCGAATACAGACCGTTTTTTCTCGTTGTTTAAATGAGGGTGACGAGTGAGTTGGGTGTGCTGGCTGGCAATATCAATATATGGTCAAGTGGATGATTCCGAACTAGGTCTATACCCCMACTTCGAACAAAAATCATGTGCCTTAACGTTAGGATCGATCGAGCGAAGTGCGTTCAATATCTTCTACATCGTCCTGGCGTTAGGTGCGCACCCATCTCCCGAAGCTAAGTCACCGATTGTATTCCGACCAACTCCCGCCTTTTCTGCTAACCATTGCTGTGATAGCGTGTGGCGAATACGTGCGGACTAACGGTGCAAGAGGGAGGAAAGAAGCACACTATCCACCTTCTAAGGCGAACACGTCACAAATGGGGTACTGAGTACGTTTACCGAATACCGCTCGGCTTATCGTTCGATGACTTCCAAAAGAAGAAGCAGCACATCGAGGATGGACTGAATCATAAGCGCGGATTCATTGATTATGCCATTCGTTATGAGGCAAACGGCACCAGTTACCTTAAGGGGCTGCTGTAGGCGGGGTGAACACGTATAGAGTAGTAAGGGATTAAATGTAATAATAGACAACGAAGATTTGAATCCCAAAACACTAAAAGAGTACGCAAGCGACCTGAAACATTTTATCTTCTGGTTTGATTATCTTTCAAGCAAAGCGATGCGGCGAAGAATCCACCGGGGGTTAAACAAGGGGGAAGCCATGAACGCTTTGGCTAGAGCGATCTTTTTCGGCAAACATGGAGAACTGCGGAAACATGCGCTACATGAGCAGGTTCAGAGGGCCAGTGCGTTGAACATCATCATTAATGCGATTGGTGTATGGAATACCGTTTATCTCCAGCAAGCAACAGAACACCTTAAAAATCAAGGTAAGTTTTCTAAGAAAGAACCGCAATAGGTAACCCATTCCGATTCGGTGAACGATAGCGGATTAAAGACAGTCAAAGACTTTAATTACTAAAGTCTTTGACTGTCTTTTTACTTTTTTAATCAAATTTTTGAAAATCAATTTCAGATAGGTAAGAGCAGATTTTTCTGATTTAGGAAGCGTAACTTTTTCCATATGTTGGAGTCTGTCGTTCTGCATTACACTAAATGCTGTAAGGACTAAGATTTGGTCTTTTTCAAAAAAGGAGCGCCTCGGTAAGATGGGCTTGTCGACGGGCTTGTAATCCAATACCGTTAAGGGAAATATTTCCATACAAGCATCTACGAGTGTAGTCACAGTTTTGATGTCACTCGAGCATCGCTTCATTTTCTCCGAAGAGTACTAGCACCAAATCACACTTAATTGAATCAATACTTATTAATACCCACACAACCTAAGCATAATTGCAATATTATACCTTTGTACGTCCGTTGAATTGATCTGCCGCCGACATTGAATTGGCATCGCACATCTCCGCGTCTATAAGGACGGTAAAATCGAGATTATCTATTAACTGAAAAAAGAGAGTACTCTCGTTATAATAAGCGAGWATACTCTCTTTTTTTACATAATACGCAAGGAGCGTTATTTCCCGATGCCGAAAATTTCTGAACAACAAAAGGAAGCGCCGTACAGGTCGAAATCTTAAACGCCGCCAGKGAGGAATGATGCAGCCACTTATTTACCTGTCTTCAAGTCGAGTGCGGGACATGCGGAATTTCTGAATGCGTATKACCGATTAATTGTCGGGTGACAAGAACATTATCTCATTAATTGCCGCGTAAATCGCGGTTTTTTTATTTTATGGGATCAAGTTCTTGTCACAAGGCAATGACAAGAACTTGATCCCATTCCCGATTTTGACAAGAACTTGATCTCATTCCCGACAGAGTCATTCATACGTTTTTTAAAGCTCTTACAAGAAATTTTAGTTCAGACATACATTAGTTCCGATTGGCTGTCATCGCTAAATTAAAGGGCAGTAGAGTTGAATAAGGGCTGCAACATTCGTGAGGATTTCCACGTCTCAATTTCAATTGATGGATTTGTAAAGGAGGGGTACAATTTGGTGAAGAGGATGATTATTTATGTTGTTATATGTAGTTTTGCTTTGTTGATTGGTTGCGGTAAAGAACCCACCAAGCAGATTTCAGAACAGCAGAGTGAGACTAAAACAATTGGAAATCCAACTGCACAAGAAGTTTTAAGAATGGATTTGAAAGCTAATATTTTCATGTATAAAGACACCATTTACAATGCAGGAGTTCCTTGGGTAGACGAGTTAAAATTAACCAAAGACATACAAGTAACTGAAATCAGACACCGAAGTAATAATGATAAAGATTTTAAAAACGGAACAGCAAATAAACTGGAAGTGGGAACAAAGATATTCCGTGTCAAAGAGCGAAATGACATATTGATAGCTGAAACAGAAAAAGGTGACATCAGATTTTATCAATTAGTGGAAGGATAACCAATTGATTAAACAAACGAAGAACGATAGTTCAATCACTTAACGAATAATTTACATATGAAAAATTCGCGAAAATCACATCAAAAGGTTGGTGATTACTTGTCTCTCATTGAATTAACAATTGATGAAATATTTATGATTACAGGTAGAGGCTACGTTCTAACTTGTGTTATTAATAATCCGAATTCAACCATTAAAATCGGTGATACATTAAGAAATAGAGAAAATGTTACTCAAGAAATTCAAATCAAAGGTATAGAAATGATAAATTATGGGAGCAATTTTAAGAACAGACGCCTAGATATAATCGGAATATTAGTTGAAATATCTGATGAAGAGGCTTTAGAAATTAAAGGGAAAACATTGATAGTGCTGAACTAAAGTCTAATTTTTGCGTCAATATAAACACAAATGAAAAAGTAATAATCAAGATGAGGGATGATTCCTTGGACGATTACGTTGGAATAATTATTGCGTTGTTGCTGGGGGTTGGATTTCTGTTTATACGTAAATCTAAACTCTATAAAAGAAATTTGACAGCACGAATGACAGGCTATGCATTTGTTTTAATGAGTATTATCCTTGTTTTTGCTGTCATAATAGCGTATCTCTCTCAAGCATCACACGGATATGGACACTAGATGATATTAAGCTAACGGCGAAGTACGACAAGTTCTGCTATAAGCACCAAACAGTGTGAAAAGCAGGAGATTACAGCAGTAATCTTAACTTTACAACCAAGGATGGGAATGACGGAACCATGTATCCAGGAACCATCCCGCCAATACTCCTGCGCGCGTCACGACTAACAGGTCGTGGGGTGCGAAGTTCAGGTAGATTCGACAGAACGAAGGCCGAAGCCATTCTAGTAGAAAAGGTATGCCGACGGATATGTCGCGTGGCTGAAAAATTGAATACGGTGAGAATGTTCGCGCAGAAGCGAACTGACGAACTTCCGAATGTACAGGTCTACAGTTAGAGCATGCGGAAACGTATGTACCATCAAACGATGGGGTGAGTGGCGTAAAGTAAAACTTTCGCCTCTGAAATACGCTATGCCGAACAATGGTGGCATCAATCTCACAGGCTTAGAGGAAGCACCTAAGTTCAGAAAAGATAGCTAGGCTGTAAGGGACTTGGAAAGCAAGGGACGTTGCAAGAAGGGCTGTTACCCGAAACGGTTGCAATAAGGCATATGCTGAAATGTATTTATCCTTGTGAGGGTAGGGGCACGACTGATGAAACTTCTGTAATTGAAGTGGAGGAACAGCCCCAAGTCTAATTGAAAAAGAACGATCATTTTCCATGCGTGAATTGCACCGATCAGGTAGGAATGTGGGGACATCACTTCGTCAGGAGGGATGCCACAGTGAGCTTTACGAAATTGGGAGTATTACGGCATGACGGAATCTTTTACGGATTTGCACGAAAGATCAGCAAACAATGAAACCTTCTCACATCTATATGAGATCGTCACATCCAGAGAAAATATCTTGCTGGCTTATAGTACGATGAAGTCCAATAAAGGATCAAAGACACCAGGAACAGATGGATTAACCATCAAAGACATCGAACAACGACCCGATTACGAATTAGTAAGTGAAATCCAAAACAAACTGCAAAACTATCGCCCCAAGAATGTCAGACGGAAGCTCATCGAAAAAGATAACGGTAAGATGAGACCGCTTGGCATCCCGTGCATCCTCGACCGTATCATTCAACAGTGCTTCAAGCAAGT
>NZ_JBFRGR010000079.1:0-5534 GCF_052115445.1 Paenibacillus sp. 2RAB27 | reverse complement strand
TGAGGATATGCTGCATAGTCGCTTATTGGCGGCTGATTTCACAGCTGTCATGCAAGCGCCCGCTGCAACGGCTGTCATCAAGCTGATTTCACCAGGATCACGGAATGAATCGCTGGGACATTTAATAGATGAAGCGCTTGCTGGCTGTGAGCTGCCTTATTTGTACGCTTGGAAAGATGATCATCACGCGATCGTTCACTTCTTTTCACAGCAGAATGACAGTATCGCGATCAGCCATGTTCAACATCTGTGCTATGAGCTGTCTACTGCCTTGAAGCGGAAGTATGATTTATTTTCCATCGCAGCGGGCAAAATTGTCTCTTCCKCCTATAAGCTGCAGGAGTCCTATACGAGTGCTGTGCTTCGCTTACAGGAGTCGTTTTTTCACAAACCGTGCTCCCTCATTTTGCATGATAATACGGGAAGTGATGCACAATCGCTGCATTACGTGTCGCAGCCTGAACAACTCGTCCGCTTCTCGGAAGCGCTGTCTGAAGAGCATTTCGCTGACGCCGATCAGCTGCTCGCGACGATAACCGCCGATATTCGCCAGCATCCAGGCACGCTGATTGTTAGTGTGAAAGAACTCTACTACCGCTTCATTCTGGAAATGGACAAATTCGCTCACGGTCGGAATATCACCCTCTTCGACACCTCGGAGGAAAATGATGTGGCTTGGAAACTGATCCTGGAATGTCATTATTTGGACGATATCCACCGTGTGACAGCCATGAAACTAGACGAATTGAAAAAAGCCATTCAAGAGCGCACGAGCGGCGGTATGTCGTCAACAAGCTCCCGAATCGTGCGTTTCATTCATCTGCATTATGCTGATGACGATCTTTCCGTGCAGGATGTGAGTGATCATATGCAGATGACGGCTTCTCATCTTATTTCGATCTTTAAGGATGCTACAGGGAAAACGATCAAGCAATATGTGACCGAATATCGGATGGAAAAAGCGAAGGAACTGCTGCGGAACAACCGACTAAAGGTCCTCGATGTGGMTTCGCAAGTGGGTTATAAGGACGGGGAGCATTTCGCCAAAATTTTCCGAAAATCCACGGGTATGACACCTTCCGAGTATCGGGACCGGTGCCAGTCATGATGTTCTCATTCATTCAAATGCTGCGTAAATGGCTGTACAATACGAAGCTGCGTCACAAAATCATGTACACCTATTTGCTGCTGATCATGCTTCCACTCGGCTTCTATCAGTTCATTGCATCGGAAAAAATGTCCGATATCATCATCAATCATGTCACCTATTCAGCTAAGCAAGGCTTCGATCAGACGTATTCCTTTCTGAATTATCGCGTCCAGCGGATAGCAGAGACAACGAATATTCTCGTTTCCAACTCGGCCATCTCGGACATTCTGATGGATAACAATGTAACCAGTGATATCAATCGTGAGCTGCAGGAATACGCTAATCTCAAGAAGCTGCTGCGCTCTATGCAGGATAGTCTCGATATTTCACGTGTCATCCTTTACGTGCCGAGTGCTTTTATTTTCGCGAATGAGACTGAGAATTTCTTATCACTAAATGAAACAAAGGACAGTCCTTGCTTCGACCGTTTAAATGACTTGCATGCCAAATATTTATGGTGCTCAGCTCCTGAGCTTGGGGAGAAAGCCACACATGACAATTCTTCGCTTTATGTGGTTCGAAGTATATTGGATCCGAACAATTATGCCATTCCGATCGGTCAATTGCGCGTTGATGTACAAGCGGAAACGATTCGTTCCATGCTGAGTAAAGCGAATGTGGTCAGAAACAGTACAACCTTCTTGGTGGATCAGAATCAACAAATCATCCTATCCTCGGATCCTTCAGTGACCACGCTAGTCAATATGCCTGATACATGGGACGATGCAGTCTCCACCACTTGGCAAACGAATAACAATTACTATTTGTTCCGGCAACTGCCTTCCAATTGGGGAATGGTCACTGTCATTCCATTGCATGAGGTCGTGCAGCAAAGTCATCAATTGCGCAATGATTTGTTGGTTATTTTGCTCATCGTGACGGTCATCGCCTACTTGTTAGCCTACCTCTTCTCCTTCTCCGTCACACGACGTGTCACGCAATTGACTAGCCGCTTACGGGATGTGCAGAATGGAAACCTCATCGCGCTCTCTCAGACGCAAGGTCGAGATGAAATTGGTGAGCTGATCCAAACATATAATTACATGATCGAGCAAATAAGCTCCATGAATAAGGAACATTACCGTCTGGGACAAGAGGTCAAAAATGCGGAGTTAAAAGCACTCCAATCGCAGATCAACCCACATTTTCTGTATAATACATTGGATCTGATAAACTGGATGGCGGACAGCGGGCTGAACACGGACATTAAGAAAGTCGTCAAGGCACTTGCTCGTTTCTATAAAGTCAGCCTCAGCAGCGGCAAAGATATTATCACCCTGCGTGAGGAGCTGCAGCATGTTTCGTTCTATGTGCAGATTCAGAATATTCGTTTTGAAAATAAAATTGATTTCCAGATTGACGTCCCTGAAGAGCTGCTTAGTCATCCTATTCCCAAAATCACCCTGCAGCCACTTGTCGAGAATGCCATTCTACATGGCATATTAAGTCGAACCCAGCGTGAAGGCAGCATCTCGATTCGGGCTTATCTGGAAGATCAAACGATGCATCTCCTCATCAAGGATGACGGTGTGGGCATGAGTCCCAACCTTATCGAGGATATGATGGCGGGCATTAGCCGCAGTCGGATCGGCGGGAGCAGTTTCGGCGTTAAGAATGTTAGCGAGCGTATTCGCCACTATTTCGGAGATCCAGCGAAGCTTACTTATCGAAGTGTCCCCGGTGTAGGGACCGAGGTTGAGATCACGTTTCCTTTTACGGAAGAGGAAGAATGAGAATTCATGTAACGACCCATTTGGCATTAGTGTTCTAATTCAACTGGTTAGTAATGGAGCAGAGGGAACTAGGATGCCATATTTGTGATTTCAAGCTCTATATGGTAATTGAAAGGGAACCTCAGTGTCTTATTTGTACGAAAAACGTAAAAATTTTAAAAATACGATTAAATAGTGCACACACGTTCCCCTCATTCCCAAATACATTCGATTTTTCTGAAATAACGAACCCTAAATCCCTCAAACAACTCTCACGAGCAACTACACAGCGAAAAGCCAGCGGATACCCGCTGGCTTTTTCTGTACTTTATCTTATTTATTCAAGCTGATTGATGACAGCTGTCCACTTATCACTTTCCCAAGCCACCTGCGCGCCAAGCGCTTCGGTAGCAAATCGTAAGGGAACATACGTAGAGCCTTCAGTGGAAATAAAAGGCGCGTTCGAAAGTGCCTGCCATGTTCCATTAACTAGCACTTCTTTCTTACCAATGAATAAAACAATCGTTTTTGATCCTTTCACAATCGTAACTTCTTGACGAGTTCCTTCCCAAATCACTTTGGCTCCCAACGCTTCAAATACGCCACGAAGCGGGATGAATGTACTTTCGCCAATGATTTTCGCCTTTGGAGAAACGTCTATGTAAGTCCCATTGATACGAATACCCACATCGTTATGCGTATATTTCTTAGGCGGGTCCGTTTTGACCGGATTGCCTTTCTGTTCCTTAGATGGCTCAGCTGGATTTTCTACCGTTGTGAAAGACCATGTTTTACTATCAACAGTTACCGTATACGTTTCTCCATATGCAAGTTCATTTTTTGGGATAATATGCCAAGCGTTCATATCGCCAAGCTCTTGCTTCAATTTGTAAATCTCGATAGATTCATCTTTACTATTCCTCAGCGAGGCGGTCACGTCCATCTTATCTTGAGCTACCCCTGCATATGTAATAAAATAACCTGACTTCTCCAAATTGAATTGTTCCAAAGGATTCGGTATCTCGAACCCATAAAATCCAATCGGTACCCCTGTCTGTCCATCGTAGGGATAAACGCCTGTTCCTGTGTGGGTAAACCACTTCTTAGCAGGGTTTAGAACAAGTGCATGCTTGTTATACCCTACGCCTAGTAGTGACATGTCCGGGAGAATCAAGCTCGATCTATGAAGCGGAGCATCCAGTAAAGACTGCACACCAACTTCTGGCGAATCGGTCGTAAACGAAACATCCTCAAACACACCGAATTTATCTGTATCCAGGCCTGCAGCGGCTGCCCGATCCCAGGGAAGTTTGCCAGAGAACCCTTGCTTATTTGGTGTTTCTGTATGGCCGTTCTCTTGATTGAGTAGGAGATAATTCGCATGTTTTCCAGCTGCAGTTGTAAGTGAAGGATCTAATTCCATCAATGGAATGCCCATATGTGCTCTGACGTCATTCAAATAGTCTATTGCAGCGCTCTGATCATCGTTGCCTGCTGCTAATGCACTGAGATTCCCTATTACCATAGATACCCCAGCAAGAACAGTTGCCAACTTAACACTCATTTTCAAACCTTTTTTCATTTTACCTCCGTAACACGGTTTGATTTCCACGAATCATTCCTTTTCGACAAAATCCCTCCTATTTCCTGCTTTAGGGATACCCGTGTGCTAATTTGTCTTCCCGTAATAGAGAAATATACTTCACAATAAAAAAAAGGCCACCGAGATCAGACTCGGCAGCCCTTGAATGTAACAATGAAATTTGCTCGTTTTAATCGTGTACCTACCAACCCATTCGTTCCTTCAATGATGCGATCTGAGCAATGTGATGTCGATCATGCCATACCAAACGTTGCAGTGCCGTTTCCAGACTAAGTACACCAAGGACTTGACTCGTAAAAGTCTTCTTGAAATCCGAAGAACTTAACGAACGGAGCACAGCTACAAAACGAATATGTATCGATTCCAATAGCTGAATTGAAGCTTCAATCGGTACCTGATAATCGCTTAACTCTGCCCATAAATCTTCCCGGTACGAGCTTGCAATGGGACTGTCCTCTGTAAGGGCTCGCTTGAAACGCAGAAAAGCATTCATATCATTGTCCGCCATATGGTGAACAACTTGTTGAACCGTCCATCCGCCAGGGCGATATGTTGTTAACCGTTGATCCTGATTTAGATGTAAGACCGTCATTCGCAATAAATTCGCTGTCTCCGCAACGTCAATCACCCATTTATCCCGATCMGATTGTGTGGGATGCTCGATCCGTTCGAATCTCCCAATCGGATATTGTAGATGTTCCATATCGATCGCCCTCCTTTCAGTCTAATCTAACCGCTTTATCCGGATCTCTCAAATAATCAAACATACTCTTCACTTGTGCAATCGTATTCCGTTCTGCTGATAATTCGGGAAGTTCACTTTCACCGAAAAAACGCACCTCACTCGTTTCCACGCCGACCAGCGCTTCGCCGCCAATTATTTTGCAAAGAATAAACATCTTATAGATGTGATAGGGTTCAGGTGGATGAGCATGGAACTTTTTATCTAGAACAGCAAGCAACCGGACGGGCACCACATCAAAACCTGCCTCTTCCCTGATCTCTTTCACAGCAACTTCCGAAGGTGAGTAACCAATATCGGCCCAACCCCCTGGTAGAGCCCAGGCAC
>NZ_JBFRGR010000078.1:0-5700 GCF_052115445.1 Paenibacillus sp. 2RAB27 | reverse complement strand
GAGGCATTCTTTTATATTTCCACACCCAGTTTTTTCATCTAACTCAATATTATCCCATAGGCACGTTGTCCCTAACCTTTAGCAAAGCATCGAAATCCTAAGATTTAGAGAGTATTTAAAAGAAAATCTATTCCTCATAGAGGGAGTTTAACGGAACAGGAGATTTCTCCACAAAATTGTTTATAATCAAGTGGAGAGCACTCTAACAATTTGAATGAGGTGAAAGAATGGTAAAAGCATTAGAAAATGTACATGTTGTCATTACCGGTGCCTCCGACGGCTTAGGTTATGCCATGGCAGAAGCCCTTCTTGATAAAGGGGCAAAAGTAGCAGTAGCATCCCGTCCAGAGTCAAAATTAACTGAAGCCGTAAAAAAACTTAAAGAAAAGGGATATACTACTGTTTTTGAGCTTCCACTGGATGTAAGATCAGAGGGATCGGTAGAAGATGTGGTGAAATGGGTAAAAACTGAATGGGGTGAAATTGATGTCCTTGTAAACAATGCCGGCATTGGGATGCGAACGGTTAACCCGCGTTTTCTGGCGGAGCCGCAGCCCTTTTACAAGGTGACGCCGGTAGGCTTCCGCGATCTTATCGAAACCAATCTCACCAGTTATTTTCTGGTAGCGCGAGGATTTACCCCACTCATGATCGAACAAGGAAAAGGACGAATCATCAACATTTCCATGAATCATGAGACCATGAAAAGAAAGGGTTTTGTTCCGTACGGTCCGTCGCGCGCCGCAACAGAATCGCTGTCGGCGATCATGGCGGAGGATCTGAAGGAATCTGGAATTTCGGTCAACATGTTGCTTCCGGGCGGAGCAACGGCGACGGGAATGATTCCGGATGATCTGCGCAGCGAGATCGAGGCGAAATTCCGGCTGATGCAGCCGGAGGTTATGGCGGAGCCGATTGTCTTTTTGGCTTCACCGGAAGCGGAGGGCATCACGGGGGAACGCATTGTGGCCTCCGAATTTGAAAGTTGGTTAAAGGAAAAAAGTAAATAGTAGGAGAGGCGAATACTTTCTATATAATTTTGCTCAACATTTGTGTGATTCTACAGTTGGCACTTGGTAACACCTTCTCTGGTATTACCCCAAATAGAAAATGAATTATTGTCCTAACGGAGACGTTAGTTCAATACGATTTTAAACAACTTTATTTCTTATCCGGCCCGCCACTTAGGCCGGTTTTATTGCGTTTATCGCGGATGTTTTAAAGAACTTTATTATAAGACAACAAAAGTGATTCGCTACACCGAGCCAACGTCAGAAATGCTGGATAAGCAGGCACAAAGGTACAAAGAAATATTTGAAGTTCTTCTAAAATAATACACCGGGATTTAATTTCGGGTGTCACATTCTGGGGAGTTACAGACAAGACAAGTTGGTTGAACTATCCCTCGTAAAAGGAAGAAAAAACTGGCCGTTGTTGTTTAACGAAGTGGGAGAACCGAAAAAGGCGTTTTGGACAGTCATATTCTCCATCGAAAAGCCCCGTTGAAGCCGATATTGTCGGACAGGGTTCAAACCCCTCAACTCCCCAAATCCCTTGCCCAATATATGGAACCCTTTCAAGGGTACTTAAAAATTTCGCTTCAAACATGATATGAAGAACCGTATCATAAATATTTTCAAGTTTTCTTATTGCAAAATTGAAGCCGACTACAAACAGCAGTCGGCTCTAACTTATTTCTTCTTGCGAATAAACGTATCACCTGCTTATTGGGCAAGGGAATTCTATTGTGTGCTTTCCAAGAACAGGTGTTTAAACAAAATTCTCTAGAACAACCTTGCCAATCGTCCTATTGCTCTCCAATAGCTTGTGGGCTTGGCGAAGATGCTCTGCTGAGATCGGTCCAAGTACTTCGGCGAGCGTTGTCTTCAATTTTTGATGATCCACAGCATCAGCTATCAGATTGAGCAGTAAGTGTTGCTCGATCATATCATCCGTTTCATAAAGCGAGCGCGTAAACATAAACTCCCACACGAAGGTGGCGCTTTTTTGCTTAAGCAATTTGAGGTTGAGCGGAGAGGTAGGATCATCAATTGCGCAAACGACTCCTTGGGGAGAAACGGCTTCGCTGATGCCGGCCCAGTGTATTTCCAAAGCATTCAGGCAGAAAATATACGGAACGCTTGAAAACCCAATTGCTTCAAGCTGCGGAAGGAGCGGGTCATGGTGATTAATGGTATAGTCGGCGCCCATTGATTTAACCCAATCGACGGTTTCCGGCCGGGAAGCAGTCCCGATTACAATGAGCCCCGCTTGTTTTGCAAGCTGGATGGCAATGGACCCTACACCCCCAGCTGCCCCGATGATCAGCAGGGATTTTTCTTCGTTGGCGCCCGAATATTGAGAAATCGACATTCGGGTAAATAATGCTTCCCAAGCTGTGATAGAGGTTAAAGGAAGAGCTGCCGCTTCCGCGAAATTCAAGGAAGTTGGCTTGCGCCCTACAATCCGTTCATCAACCAGATGGTATTCACTGTTTCCGCCTTGTCGTGCAATGCTGCCCGCATAAAAAACTTCATCCCCCGGACGGAACAACGAGCAGTCCGGTCCMGCCTCTTCAACAATTCCTGCAACATCCCAACCTAAAATTTTAGGAACTTCTTCAACTCTGTCTTTAGGCGCACGTACCTTAGTGTCAACCGGATTGACCGATATGGCGATAACTTTGACCAAAATGTCACGACCCGTCGCACTTGGTTTCTCCACAACTATATCTACTAAGCTTTCTGGATTTTCAATTGGAAGGTATCGGGTTAGTCCTACCGCCTTCATTGTAGCCATAATAAACCACATCCTTTCCTTACTAGTATACCCTTTGTAAGGTAATGATCAAAATACTGTTAGCCGTTACAAACAGCGCGGGGAACCATACGGGGAAGAGGGAATATCACATGCTTTTTTCTAACCATTTAATATGGTAGTAATTAATTGCGCTAACGGATAACTATAGCGGACCAACGGATGCCGATGCATCCGTTTTTAGTTCGTTTAACTATTCCAGCTAATAGCTTGTCAATATTTAATTATTAATTCTGGATTCATGAAGTGGTATACTTAAAAAAGTGCATAGGAAAGAACCGTCCTATAAAGCACGAAAAGACATTCCATATATTTCTAATTTTTTCACTTAATMTAAACGGAACGCTTCCTTAGTAGTTAAGATGGCAAAAATCCAGTGAATGAGCTTATTCACACAAGCAATTACCGCTACTTTGAACAGCTTTCCTTCAGCACGTTTCTTATCATAATAAGCTCTTAATTTTTACTTGCCTGAAGAAAAAACACTTGGATCAACACCAGCAAAGGCCACCAGTTTCTTTGCGTGATCAAACCGATCGATTTCCCCGATCTCAGCTAAAATTGTTGCAGCAATCTTAGTGCCAATACCGGGTATCGATTGGATTAAATCATATTCAACCAACTCTTCAGCCAGGGCATCTACTGATTTATTAAGGGTTGCAAGATGGTCCTGGTATTGAAGAAGTAATTCGATGAGCAGCTGCATGGAGATCAAATGGCTGGGAAAAGCCGTCTCCTTAAAGGGATTTCGCTTTGCTGCAGCCCCTAGGATTTGAGCGCGTTCCAAGCACCATGAGACGGATTTACCACGTCCAGTAAGACGCCCGATGGCAGTTGTAATCTCCATCTCGGACATTTCTAGTACATCTTTAGACGTTGGATGTAAAGCCAGAAATCGAAGGGAAACCTTTGAATAAAGGTCGCCAAACACGCCATGATATTCAGGGAAAACTTGATCTAGAATAGCCTGAAACTGTAGTTTCACTTGGACATACATACCCGTTAAAGATTCATATTGGCGAGTTAGATAGCGTAAATTCATGAGATGCTGACCCCGCTTTTTGTAGGGTTCAAACTCTTCTTTATAGTACAGAGTTCCTAATAGATGGGTATCTGCGGCATCTGTCTTTAACCGTCGCAAATTGGTTTTCTTGGCGTTATGTGAGATTAAAGGATTAATGACGATGTTCAAATACTGGTGCTCATCCAGAAACTGAACAACGGGGCTATGATAATGGCCTGTTGCTTCCATAACAATGGAGGGACGCATCCCTGCAGCTGATCCCACACCTTTAATGTAATTTAGAAAAGACGCTAACCCATCAAGATCATGATTAAACCTAAAGATCTTCCCATGAGGTACTCCACGGTCTAAAAAAGCCTGTGCATGGCTCTCTCCCTTCGATACATCCAAACCAATGACTGGATTCATGACATCACTCCTATAGTATTTTCACCGGCAACCCCTAACCTTCTTGTCTTCCACACTATCGCATGTGATACGGGATTATGTCCCAACCAGCCTAACCATGGTTGAACAAGTAGGGGGGATGAACTGAATAGCTCTCGGGATCCAAGTCCCACGGGCAGAAACGTTCGATCCCCGGCTACCGCTATCTTACGACCTTACAAAAAAGAGGTCGACCAGAAATATCTGGTGACCTCATAATACGAACGGGCAGAAGAGCACAAAATTGGGAGGATCATAATTGGTCCTTCCCTTTTTGGAAGGTCTGTAAAAATTACAAAGAAGGAATTATTACCGATGTACATGCTTATATTTAATTTACCAAACAGGAACGGAAAGGGGCTGTACCGCGTCATCTTTCGATGACGTTGGGACAGCCCCTCTGTTTACAGCCTTGCCGGCTACTGCTTCAGAAACGCCAGCGCCTCCGCATAATCGTCCCATTGCGTTTCCGTCGTATGTTCGGATTGCTTGGCCGTGCGGCTCAGTTGCAGGCGGGCAATGGAGCCAGCGGTGACGACCGCCGCGCGCTTCATCCCGTACGATTTCAGCGCCTTCTGGTGTTCCACCAGCTTCGCCTGCGATTCCGGTTTAAACGCTTTGACCGTACGCATATCGACGAGCACATCGAAGCTGCCGCCGAGTTTCTCGGAAAATCCTTTGATTTCATCGGTAATGCGGTCAAAATCGTCAGGCGTCGCTGCAGACGCCCATACGATTTCGACGATCCGGGCTGGACTGTCGATAATACGGGTGGTTGGCACGGCAGTAACCTCCGGTCTGAATGAAATGTATTTTTCCGAATTGGGTCTTTGGACCTAGTTACATCGTACCACTTGTAGATAGACTGTACAAGGATAGTATTTCCAGATTCACCATCAAGCAAGCGGAGCGCCGGCCGCGCTTTGCAGCTCAGCAATCAGCTCCTCCACTCCGCAAACCCGCTGCTCCGCCTTCCCCCGAACGCGAAGCAGGACGCTGTCCGCGGACGCTTCCTTGTCGCCGATGACGGCCACATACTCGATTTTCTGAAGCTCCGCTTCCCGGATCCTGTAGCCCAGTTTCTCGTTCGATTCGTCGGCCTCCGCCCGAATGCCGGCATCCTTCAGGCGTTGGCAKGGCTTCCCGGCGGCAACTGCATGCCGGTCGGCCACGGGGAGATTCCGGACTTGGACCTCAGACCGGAGTCGCTCGTTTTTGTGCTAAGCGCAAAATTAACGCTCTACAGGAATGTTCCCTCATAGAATAAGGATTTTCTCACGAATGCTCGCTCATTCGCAGGATTTCAARATGCATGGTAAATAGGAGTTCAGTTGTTTGGGTCTTGTGGGGCAGGTAGTTCCGTTAGAGCGCATGCGGGAACAGAAGGTGCTGAACTTATTTACAACATCTTCCATAAAAATGGTATGCTGCAC
>NZ_JBFRGR010000077.1:0-6272 GCF_052115445.1 Paenibacillus sp. 2RAB27 | reverse complement strand
CACCGCAAGTAGGAATTTAATGGGATGGTTTCAGTAGACATGGTTACATCATTCCCATCCTTGGATACAGAGTTGGACTCGGGTTGAGTCCCTGCCTTTCCTACTAAGTAGCAGTTATAGCAGAACAAGTCGCACTTCCTCGTTACTCAAGGATATAGACTGTTAGGCTATCCTAGTAGCTTGCACTGTGGCATCCATTGATGTCCCCACGTTCCTACCTGATCGGTGCAATTCACGCTTGGAAAACAATCGTTCTTTTCAGTTAGACTTGGGGCTATTCCTCCACTCCCATTACAGGAGTTTCACCAGTCGTGCCCCTGCCCTCACAAGGATGAATGTATTTCGGGATGTGCCTTATAACAACCGTTTTKGGTAACAGCCCTTGTTGCAACGTCCCTTGCTTTCCAAGTCCCTTACATCCTAGCTATTCTTTCTAGACTTAGGTGCTTCCTCTAAGCCTGTGAGACCAATGCCACCATTGTTCGGCATAGCGTATTTCATAGAAGAAATTCTTACTTTACGCCGCTCACCCCATCGTTTGATGGTGCATATGTTTCCATATGCTCTAACTTTAGACCTGTACATTCGGAAGTTCGTCAGTTCAGTCTGTTTGAACATTCTCACCATATCTAGTTTTTCAGCCGCGCGACATATCCGGTGGCATACCTTTTTCTAATCGAATGGCTACAGCCTTCGTTCTGCCGAATCTACCTGTACTTCATACCTCATATTCTGTTAAACATGACGCACGCAGGAGTATTGGCGGAATGGTTTCGGGATACATGGTTCCGTCATTCCCATCCTCGGTTGTAAAGTTAAGATTACTGCTGTAATCTTCTGCTTTTCGCACTGTTTGGTGCTTATAGCAGAACTTGTCGTACTTCTTCGTTAGTTAAGTAACCACATACAAAAAAGTTAATTTACTTATGCCGTTGTAAACCAGAAGTAGAGATATTATTTTTCAGGGGTTACTCCAAAAACTTTAAACCAATTCCATTCGTCGAAAAGACAAAAAATACTTACGCTGTTTTCAATAAGGATTTTAGTATCAATGTCAAAATCATTATCATGTTCGATTAATTCCTTAATGACTTTCGTTGGCTCATATTCCTCAAAGATTGCTCCGTCATTAGATATTATTACGTTATCCCTAAATATGTTAAGCCTGTTTTCTAATATCCACTGTTTTTTCTTGCACCAATACACAGCATCTTCTTCGTACTCCATCCTTTCTAATAAGTAGAGAAGTGCTTCTAAATCAGATGCCACAACCGACTTATCTAACAGTAATAAAAAAGAACTTTCTTCTCTTTGAGGAACTGTGTGCTTATAAAGTGCAGAAACTTATCAAGATCTTTAATTTTATCGATATTCATTAAGCACTCTAATACTTCTTCGCTCTTCATTGGAACACCTCACATTTTAGATAAGTTCCCAACAATACCATACCCAAATACTAAGTAATGCTGCCAGTTAGTTCAGCAAACGGAAAAGGAGCAGCCACGAAGCATGCTCCTCAACTATAGTTTGGCGTTAGTTTAATTCACTAACTGATTTATCTTCAGAATAATAAAGATAGCCTTCTTTTTTTGCGAAACTCCATAGATGATTAAATAGTTCCGATAAAGAATCATTATGATGTCTCCAGCTTTCGTTATAAGCTAATATCTTCTCAGGTGCAATTTGATTTTCTTTCCAAACCGTTCCCTTTGTATTGACGTTCTGAGCAAAAGCCTGCATTTTGTCTATTGTCTTAACGAATTGTGATTCTAGTGTCTCTCCTGATTCAAACTCATCCCATAACTCATTGAATTCGCTTCTAAAGTCTTCTGGGAGCTGTGCAAACAGAATCTCAGCAGCTTCATCCTCTCTTACCTTCTTCCCAACACGTGCTTTAATATCATGGGTGAATGTATCACCAGCATAAATCTCAACTAAATCGTGAATTAGAATCAATTTCAAAGTTTTTTCTAAGTTAACTTCATAACCAATTTCCTTATGTAACAAAAGAGCAAACATACACATGTGCCAGGTATGTTCTGCATCATTTTCACGCCGTGCCGTATTCGATACATAGGTTTTACGTTCAATAGTTTTAAACTTATCTAATACTGAAAGAAAATCAATTAACTGAGTAATACGGGTAAACATTAAAATTTCTCCCCCTCAATAAAAACATATTATTATCTTTTTGTATTACGCTATCGTTACCCGTCTAGCTTAATAAAGATTGACAGAGCCAGCCTTACTATAATGAATCCTACATTACAAAGTAAAACAAGCCAGTTAATAATAAAGCAACCATAGGTCCTATTACGAAGAATGCAATAATCTTCATTGGGGTTGACAACCCTTTGGGTTCATTTAAAATATCAAGTTTTTCATTTATCTTCTTTAGTTCTTTTAGTATTTCTTCACTCAACTCATCTGACAAAATTATCCCCCCAAATTATCACACACATCTATAAATTCTGTATGTTATTTATCATTATCCTGCCCGTTAGATGAGCGAAAGGCTGCCGATCGTCCGGCAGCATCCCATTGTTGTGTATTGAACAAACGTTCTCTCGTTAGCGCAATGAGGGACAATTCCTATCTGGTACTCGTCTTCGTAAATAAGTATACCGGGAAGATCTTTAGAGATGGATTTAATTATCTCGATGTTATACTTCTCGGCAATATTAAAGAATGACTCCAATTGGGTTATCATAATTGGTGCATTGTTTCCATCTTTAAACCATGTTACTGCATTACTGAATTGTTATCATTGTAGAAGTGCGGATTGGGCAGATTCTGTTCGAACCATTCTTTTGTGTCTAGGTAAAGTTTTCTATCACTTTCTGAAAGCTTATCGTCACGATATAAGTGATAAATAACAACAAAAATGCCATAAGGTTGTTTAATCTTAGGACTAGTATAATTACCATGATATCTAATGTACAAAAGTCTCAACTCCTTAATTTACGTGGTACGTAAATAAAAAACGTGTTTGACCTAAACATAATGATAATTTAGGCAAACTCAATCAGTTTCTTGTCTATCTCGCTAATCTTTCCAATTTCCGATATGCCATCCCATAAAATAATGCGCGTAGCTTCATCATTCTCAACAAAATCATCAAGTTGACTTAGTTGACCTGAAAACAAAGCTCCATACTCTGTCCTTTCAGGGCCATGGAAACTTGGTTGAAGTCTAAATTTCATTAAACCTTTGAAGTAAACTTCATCGATTTTTTGATTGGTTTCCTCAAATAATTCCCTAATTACGCATTGCTTAGCAGTTTCTCCATCTTCAATAATACCTCCAGGCAATTCCCAGCTATTTCTCCACTTATTATGCATGAATAGGTACTTCCCTTGGTAATCCACTACAATTAGTGCATGTGTTAGTGGTGAATCGAGTTCGGTAACAACTAGTTGATTCTCTGCTATTTCTAAGAATTCTAAGAAAATGTTTCCTTTCGCATCTGTCATTATTGCCATTTCTTTAACCCTCCATTTTCTTATGTGCTGAAACAAAAAAACGCGCAGGACCCATGGGGCCTGCGCGTTGTATATCGCAGGATGGGAAGCGCGAAGAGCGTTAACCCATCCCAAATCTTTAGGAATGTGTTAACGCCTCTCATGATGATAAGGTTGTTTAAAAATCAAATTATACATTTAATTACCCCATTTCACCAACATTATGGTAATAATACCCATAATGTTTTAATGCGTCAAGACTTAAATTATTCTGCCAACTGACAGCTGCAGCATATTGCATGCCGCTGTCGTGTTTGAACTAACGTTACTTCAATAGGCCGCCAATAAATATCGGCAGCCTGGAGTGATGAAACTATAGTTCTTCCGTTAGTTGAATACTCATCTATGTATTAATCTTTCTGTCGTTTCTCAATTTTCAAATTATAATTCTATCGTGTTAAAAAGAAATGGTTTACCACTTAAGTAATTTCTTATTATCGCTTGAGCATAAGGCTGTTCTTCCTTAAGTCCCGCTGTTTCCCTCGGGTCAGGAGCATGGTGACAATAATTTTCGATCATTACCATAACGGTAAAACCCTCCAACGTGGGAAGCCAGTCTCCTTTAAGTTCTTTAATGCTCTCATAGCCTTTAATAATAACTTTCCTTTGCACTGGATAAACCCCTAAAATGGTATGTGCTATGTCATAAAGTAAATAACCATATCCACACCTTCCAAAATCAATTGGGCGAGGCTCTCCATTTTGAAATACAATGTTACCTTGGTGCAGATCACCATGTATTAATCCATAGTCATCTTCATTCTTCTCAAGTTTGTTAATCCAAGATAGAATCTTTTCAGCCGCTGCTTGATACAACTTGAATTCCGCATCTGATAAGAACCGATTGTAATGTCGAGATAGACGAGTCATAGCGAGCCTGAAGCTTTGCTCACCCCAAACAGGACGTCCGAAATTAGGAGTCAGCTCGACATCATTTGATGCTTCATGTAGCTTTGCCAGGAGAATTCCCTCTCCACGGAGTTGGTCATCAGTCAGTCCATTACTCGGATGCTCACCCTCAACCCATTGCATCAATGAAGCACAACCTAGGATTTTATTCTCCAGTTGTATGCTTACGGTCTTTGATCCAGTCCGGTCCAAAATCCCCTTTGGTATTGTAATGTCGATTTTCTCACTCAAAATATCAAGCCACTCAAGCTCAGAATTGATTTCTTCTCTGTTCACTTTAGAGTGAATGCGGAGTAAAAAAGATTCCTTCTTGCTTGTTTCTATTACAAAAGTACATGTCTCGGATAGTTGGTTGAACCGAATTTGTTCCCAATCCAAATCGTAATTTTGAAGGGCAATCAAAGCTGCCAGTTTGGACTCCGAAAGTACCCTCTTGATTTCATTATCCGATTCCATGCTCATGAAAATCCCCCTAGTAAATTCCATTCCTTCGTCTATAATAATAATTGACCAGTACATATACGTTTATAATTTTCCATTAAAGTTGAACTATCCCGTTAATTCAAAAGACAAAGGCAGATGATCTTTGATTGAACTAACATTCCCAACTAGCGTAGTGATCCCAAAAGATTTCGAGTTTATGTCGATTTATAAAAACACAAGTTATGTATTCAAGGAATCATTAATATAAAGTGACTTCCAATATTCCCACGCTTTTATGTAATCTTTCAAGTCATTTGGATGGAATTGTATACAGATACCAATACGGCAATATAGTTGAAAGATTACTTCTTCAATAAGTCTTGATTTCTCCACAGGTTCATGATTGAGTAAAGTGAATGTTGCAATTAAAGTTTCTAGGTTCAAATCGTCTGGTGAGGAGCAGAATGCATAAGTAAAATCATATAGCATTGGACCAATCATTGGTGAAGGATCGATTACACCATTTAGTGATTGTTCATGAAATACAAAGTTATGGATCCCAGTATCTCCATGTAGCAAATATCTGGATTCATGCTCTGCACACTTCGATATGTTTTCAACAATTGATTTAACTCTTTCATAATCCTCAACTGTCAAAAGACTACCCCAATTATCTCTCGTATCCTCCAAGCTCCGATAATTCCATTCACTCCAAGTCGGTCTTTGTATCCTTCCCCACATTTCAGTTTGAAGAGGCTTTTCGTATTGATTGAATAACTCTTCAGCTAAAATAGTCAGCCAATTAATCTTTAAACCACGATTTTTATGAGTTGTACCAGTAATATATGAATACACAATAAACGTCTTTTCAGGATCAGTATAAAGAATCTTAGGTAGAAGACTAATGTGGTGATATGTATTAAGAAAGTCTTCAGCTAAGATAATTTGTTGCGGATGGTCTATCTTTAAAACGTATTTTTCTTCGTTGTTCTCTGAAAGAATATATACATGCCCATCAGTAGATCCAGTCTTATTATTTATCGCAATAATGTTTTTACCAATTAATCTTTTTTCATATAGGTTTTTGATGATAACGTTAATATTTACGTTTTCTAACATGAATACATTCTCCTTTAAAGCTCGACTAAAATCCATATTTTGTTAACTACAATAATATGGTTGTTCTGGAGGGGATTCAAGATAAAATTAAGTTTAAATCAACTATCCTGCCCAATACTTGAATGTTTGTAGCTGGCTTCCACCACGCATAACTGCCCTTCCCTCGGTTTTAAGGGTTTATCTCACTTTTACTCACTCATTCGCAGGATTCCGTTTCCCTGGATAACAGTTGTCGTTCTGAAAGTAAGCTTATTAAACTCCGTCGTTCCAATTTTGGACATGCGGGAACAGAAGAAAGGC
>NZ_JBFRGR010000076.1:0-6276 GCF_052115445.1 Paenibacillus sp. 2RAB27 | reverse complement strand
CAGGTTACCTACGTGTTACTCACCCGTCCGCCGCTAGCTTATCCCGAAGGATAAACCCGCTCGACTTGCATGTATTAGGCACGCCGCCAGCGTTCGTCCTGAGCCAGGATCAAACTCTCCATAATAGTTTGGACAATTGCTTGTCCGTATATMTGAAAGCTKAMTTGCTCATTTGAAGCTAGCGAGATTTTGCAATCTCTTTTATAGTCGATTACTCGACTGTGCTTACTCACTCATTGTTCAGTTTTCAAAGATCAATTTCTTTCGCAAACTGCCGTGTTACCGAAGCAGCGAGAAGTAATATACCATATTGGTTTTTCATTTGCAAGCTTTATTTTATTTCATCCATTCGTGAAGATACTCAACACATTCAGACTCCATGGTTTGTGCTTGTTCATGCCTGTCCTGTTCGGAGCAAGAAACATAATATAGCACAAACCATTTCGTAATGCAAACTTAATCTGAACTATTTCAGTCGAATACTTTTGAGCAAAATTTCAAGAGGTTCCCTCTCTTCCGTCTCCCCTCGATGATCATGCTCCACAAGCTTATCCAAACGCGCGATCTGATGACCATAATCATACATGGCTGCAGCCACAATGGAGAGTCGAAGCATACCGCTTGGTTGTTCGCTGTACCTTGCAAGGAGATCGATCATAAACTGTTCGTTCTCCGCTTCAATTTCCAAACTATCCGAGCTCGTATCTTTCAGCTTATCATCGTACTTCAGGAGTACATGCTCGTGGTACTTAATCAATTTCTCCATATGATCGTCAAAACATACATCCGTTTCCGCGCTTGGGGAAGCCTGAAAATAATGCTCATCTACAGCTTCCAATACCTCAAGCCCTTTGGACATGACAAGCAGCTTCTGCTTGTACACGACGAGTTCACGGATCCTTTTGGAGCCGCTGCCCTTCATCTTCTTAATTTCTTCTTCCATAAGTCTATACTTCTCAGATAATGACTTTAGGCTATTACGAAGACTTTCCTTCTCTTCACGAAACACCGTTTCCTTAATCTCATTCGAAATCACCGTGCGAAGGAGCAGTGACATTTTGCTGAAAATAGATCCGATCTGCGCTGCGAATTGTTCCTTAGGCTTAGGTGGGAAGAATAGAACATTCACCACGAAGGCACATCCGATCCCGATCAAGCTAAGCAATAGCCGATTAACCGCAAAACGCCACTCCCCCGACGCCTCCATCACCGCCACAACGGTTACTAAGGTAAGACCTATCGTTTCTTCCATCCGCAAACGTAAACTTAAAATGATAACAATAATACATACAATGCCGATGGCAATCACATTTTGCGAAAAAAACATCCCCGCCAACAGCGCGAAAGCCGCGCCAATAATATTGGTCTGCAGCTGCTCTAAGAAATAACGCCAGGAGCGATAAATCGAGGGCTGCATCGCAAAGATCGCCGCAACCGCCGCAATGACTGGTGGCGTGAATTCGAGCCAAGCACTTATGTATAATGCTAATGCAACAGCGATGCCTGTTTTCCACACGCGCGCCCCAAATACCATGACTCTCACCTCACCCAAAATATCCTACATCTATCTTACACAGGTCATGTGATGGATGCAAAAACAGTTGATTCAACAAAGAAACCACCCCCAGCAAGATGCCGAAGGTGGTTCGTTGCTCAGCAATATGCTAAGCTTTGGTGCTTTTGGTACCCGCAGTACTTGAAGTCCCCGCAGCCTTGGCCGCGATTGCAGCGGCTTTCAAACCTTTACTCTTGTAGGGTTTCGGGGCACTCTTCGCCCGGTTCTCACTTGCTTTCCACCGGTTCCAGCCTTTGCTGTCAGTACCTCTACCTGTTCCACCTTTACCCTTAGCCATAAACTCACTCCATACGTGTTGCTTCTTATTTATTAGTTAATAAACCCGACCATGTCGATTCTAGCCATTGATCGAAATCAGAGCCTTTGTCACCTTCGTAAGTGTCATAAACATCACTTCTCATTTTCTGCAGCTTTTCCTTGAAAGCCTCATACGTATGACCTTCTGGCAAGCTCTTCTTGATGCGAAGTAAAATTTTACCTACGCCTTTAATTAAGTCGCCTTTTCTGCGAGGGGGCAGTTGCACATCCTCACCTAAAAGTTTGAGCTTACGGTAAGCTGTCTCCTGTATCGCATACACGGCATCATTGGTCATTAGACGTTTAAGAATATGAACCGATTGTTGATCGCCATGTTCACCTAATGCTTCAACAGCAGACAGACGCTCCCTCCAATTGGATGTGCGGTTCGCTGCTTTTTTCAACTCTTCAAAATCGGTAGGTAACTCATTGTGTAATTCAATATTCAACTGATTCAAGCTCCTTCTGTGGCTATATGTGTTAGATGTTACACTTTTTTTGGGCAGAGCGCCAACTTTTTGGTATGTTTAGTTTATGGAAGTACCATTTATACAGGATTATTAGCATTAAATCACCATATATAGGTATCTCTTTTTGGGTTCGAATTCAATAACCTCAACTTGAGGTGAATGAGATGTCCGATTTCCTAAGGCTCGTTGGTGAGCGATTACGTATGATTAGAAAGCTTAAGGGATACACACAGGATCAGCTTGCTGAAAAAACAGGCAAAGTCGGTATGAGCAAATCGCATATTTCGGATATTGAACGAGGCCAAAGGAACATTTCATTGACCACGTTAGAAACACTAATGAATGCGTTAGACATAGACCCGAGCGAGTTGTTTAATTTTCAAAAACTTGACGGTGTAGATGGCATCCATGAAAAGAAATTGATTATCGATATTCACAAAAGCATGCTTATGGAACGTGGGCTTGATGAAGTTCAATATATTGTCAGGACGGCGAGTGATTTCCTAGGAACGTTAGATGCTAAGGAAGCTAGTAGACGAAGCAAGAAAGACTAACGCAAATACAAAAAAACAACGAGCAGCTCGCAAACAGCGAATACTCGTTGCTTTTCTTTTCCCCTTTTTAGCCGGAATTCCTAATGAACTTAACTCACTACAACCCCCCTACAATACTTACACACTGGCGCATCAATAGCGATTTCCTCGTTGCAGTAAGAGCAGGGCTTGTGCGTTTTCACTTCAGCAGGCGCTTTGGATTTACTTCTTCTTACACTCATGATGACCAGCGCACCAACGACCACAACAATCACAGCCAAAATCCAATAAATCATACGAAACACCTCCCAGTTGATAACCAACTTTTGATGATTTCCGTATATGTATATTCGTTCTATTGACTCTTATGAATGCGTTTCATTGGCACTTGTGTCAGAAATTACAGCCACATCTGTTGTTGGTACGACATTTCCCAGAACAACGTTTCGTAGCGAGTCGTATTCAAAAAAATAGTTTCTAATCGCGCTAATTCACTTTCCGATTTCCCTAAGGCTAGTCGATCCATTAAATGTATGCACCATTGTGCATGTTTACTGAACTCCTCTGAGCTGTATCCTCTCACCCATTCACCATAGTCAGGATGATCCACTGCACCTGGGAACTCCTTCAACATACGGCCGATTTCCCAGTAACTCCACATACAAGGGAGCAATGCTGCTGTTAACTCCGCTAATCCACCATTCTGTGCTACATGCAACATATAATGCGAATAAGCGAGTGTAATTGGTGAAGGTTCTGCCTGCTCCAATTCTTCTTTGGTGATACCGAAGCGAGCAGCGTAGGAACGATGAATGCCCATTTCTTCATGCAAAATGTTACTTAAAGACGCTGAGAATTCACTCATCGTAGTAAGATCTGGAGCCTTTATGGCTCCTAATGCAAACAATTTGGCGTAATCAATTAAATATAAATAGTCTTGAATCAAGTAGAACCTGAATTTATTACGGTCTAGGGTTCCTCGGCCTAATTCTTGAACAAAGGGATGCTGCTGGGTTTGGCGCCATTCGTGCTGATATTTCTGGACTAAGTGCTGTGTAAAAGACATTATGGGTCTCCTTTGGCATGTAATTGTATAAGGAATAGATAAATGAGTTACGGTTAGTAGATTTGGTGAACTCTACTATTTTACCGTATTTTAACTTAATTACTAGTAATGAATAGCTCGAATGCAAAAAATGAACCTCCACGATATGGAGGCTCATTGCTTTCTATTTTCTGAGATATGTACACGAGCAGAAGTGAGCTATACCAAGTCACATGCATCAGCAGGCATCCAATGCGCATCCTTACCATCCCATTTTACATTACAGCCAAGTGGGTTCGTCATCGGTAATGTAATCGCTTGACCAGAGGTCAGCTCATCTAACGCGATATCTAAATTATTGATTGTGATTATTTTTGACGCATCCTTAGGGTTATCAACGCCACGTCCCGTGTAAACTAATCTGCGATTTTCATCAAAAACATAAAAATGCGGCGTTCTTAGTGCACCATAGGCTAATGCCGTTTCTTGGGTTTCGTCTCTCAGATACGTCCATGGATATTCATGTTCCTCCATGTGCGATACCATATGATCAAAGGAATCTTCTGGCCTGGTGTTCACGCTGTTGGCGTTGATCCCAACGAACTGTACACCCTTATCTTTATACCGATTAGCAGTTTCGCGTGTTACTTCATTAGAACCGATCACATAAGGGCAATGGTTGCAAGTGAAAAAAATAACGAGCGTTTTCACATCGCTGAAATCCTTCAACGCGTATGTCTGTCCATCCGTAGCTGGTAATGAAAAATCAGGCGCTTCATCTCCGAGCGATAAAGTAAAGGTATAAGCCATGTTCCATGCCCCTTTCATCCCTGATAGGTTATAGTTGGTTCTCCCCAGTACTTTGGAAAAACTCAATGATTTCACCGTTTAGTCCTTTGATAAAAGCAATACGCACAGGTGTTGGCGGGTTCACGCCTAAGATCACGTCTTTCGGTTCTACCGTCACGATAGCTCCGGCAGCAACTGCTGCTGCAACTGCTCCATCTACATCATTACTGCGTAAAGCAACGTGAAAGAAATAGCCTTCTGGAATTTGCTCACCTGTTCCTCCAGCAAAAACTTCCATATAATTCCCATCGCCAGAGTCTAACAGGACCGCGCGCTTATTCCCTTCGCCCCATTTATTCTTCTCTTCAAATCCTAGACCTTCTGTATAAAACTTGACTGTTGCGTCAAAATCATTCGCTCTGAGTGCAACGTGATGAAAACCGCCGCCACCTATTTTTGCATTCGTACCCACTTACTTTAGCCTCCTTAGATTTCTCACTTTTACTTCAATTCCAGTATACTCGAACAGGCGTGGTTAGAAAATGAGTTACATCGAGGTAACTAAGTAACCAGGGGTAACTCTAGATCAAAACAAAAAACCACAATCCTTCATCGCTTGATGAAGAACTGTGGTTGATATCGGGACGACACGATTTGAACATGCGACCCCCTGCTCCCAAAGCAGGTGCTCTACCAAGCTGAGCTACGTCCCGAAGGTAAAAAGCGGAAGACGGGGATCGAACCCGCGACCCTCGCCTTGGCAAGGCGATGCTCTACCGCTGAGCCACTTCCGCATAGGGATCCCTAAGCTGCATGATGTAACCTAGGGACGATGATGCGCGTAGAGGGACTTGAACCCCCACGGTCGCCCGCTAGATCCTAAGTCTAGTGCGTCTGCCAATTCCGCCATACGCGCATGATTGATGATGGGGTCCCCGAAAAGTACTCGGAATTCCCTTCGAAGCTATCACTTCACTTTTTGGGGTAAAGTGGTGAGTCATGTAGGATTCGAACCTACGACACCCTGATTAAAAGTCAGGTGCTCTACCAACTGAGCTAATGACTCATACGTTGTGTAAAAATGGCTGGGGATCAAGGATTTGAACCTTGGCATGACGGAGTCAAAGTCCGTTGCCTTACCGCTTGGCTAATCCCCATTGAACTTATTGGCAGGGGCAGCAGGAATTGAACCCACACCAAAGGTTTTGGAGACCTTTGTTCTACCCTTAAACTATGCCCCTAAATAAGGTATATGGAGGCTGATGGATTCGAACCACCGAACTCGAAGAGAGCAGATTTACAGTCTGCCGTGTTTAGCCACTTCACTAAGCCTCCATAAAGGCAAATCTTACTAGACAAAAAAAATACCCATGCAGAGAGACTTTAATCATCGATTAAAGATCCCTCTATTAGGTATCTGCTTGGCAACGTTCTACTCTCCCAGAACCCTGCGGTTCAAGTACCATCGACGCTGGAAGGCTTAACGGTCGTGTTCGAGATGGGAACGCGTGGATCCCTTCCGCCATCATCACCAAACAGTCAAAGCGTTTGTTTGCGCCTTGAAAA
>NZ_JBFRGR010000075.1:0-7608 GCF_052115445.1 Paenibacillus sp. 2RAB27 | reverse complement strand
CTCTGAAGCCCCCTAATTGGATTGGAGTCATCAATATGCAATAAGGTACAATATCGGTGAGGGGGAATGAAATGTATGAAAAGCAATATCCTTTATGATGAGCAACGCATCAAAGTAGCCCAAGAGGCTCTTAGCGGAACTAAGTTATCTTTCCTAGCACGTAAATATTCAGTGTCACCCAGCACTATTACGAACTGGGTGAAGTTTTACAGAGAAAGATTTGGTGAGGAATCTATTCCTTCTGTGAGTGAGCGTATAGACGATTCCAAACGCCTTCAAGAGCTCGAAACCAAGATGGATACTGCCATCAAATTACTGGGAGAGAAAGACCTTGAAATTGAACTGCTACGTGAACTATTAAAAAAGAGCAACCCCGCTTACAAGACAAGCTTGATATAGCCGATGAAACGATTAAGCGGGGCTATGCAGCAGCACCAGTGCTGCGAATAATCGGTGTTCGTGAATCAACGTACTACACCAGAAGGAAGCGACAGTCGGAGCAACCAAAGCCTGTCGTAGAAGTTCGGATTGCAGTAGGGCGTCCCATTTCCAAATATTCGCTGACGACAGACGGGCAGAAGATCAGCGATACTCAGATTGAAGAGTGGCTAATGGAACTGGTGGAGGGCGAGGAGCACGGTTACGGCTATCGTAATCTAGCCCATGCACTTTATGTGCAACGTAACCTTGTCATCAACCACAAGAAGTCCTACAGACTCTGTAAGAAGCTAGGTCTGCTCCAGAAAAAACCAGACAAGAAGTTTAAGCATCCTAGGCGTATCGCGAAGAACCGCTTAGTTACAGGTCCGAATCAACTTTGGCAGATCGACATCAAGTATGGCTATATTCACGGCTATGATCGTTTCTTTTTCCTCTTTGACATGATTGATGTATTTGATCGTTGCATTGTCGGGTATCACTTAGGGTCTAGCTGTGATGCGAAGGATGTATGCGCGACTGTAAAACGTGCGTTAGAGGCTCGCGTGAAGCCTGGAGAAGCTGCACCAGTCCTACGTTCGGATAACGGACCTCAGTTTCTTAGCCATGCCTTTGGTGAGTCCAAGCCGATATCATGAGGCCTGGAAGGCAAATAAATTAGGGGTAGTGGAGATTACCCTTTAAAAAAGGTTGAATACGAAAAATGAGAAACTGCGAGAAAGCAAGTATTCAGCAGATAGACTCCATAATTAAGGGGCCGAACCGAATCCCCCTCGAATTAACTACATAATTTCCATCTATTTGGCGATTTCAAATGAAAACGCCATAATTAACTGGAGTTTTTCCATTTATTTCATTCTCGCAGCTCATCGCGGCCCGCAATAGCCCATTCCATTCGATCGATCGCCGTAACTCGCCATCGGTCTCTGCCTGTATTCCTTCGCTTTCGGCCCATCTCAACCCTTCACGGTAGGTGGCCACCGCTCTCTCATATCCCGTCAGTCGCCGCCGCCCTAGCCATCTCCACCTCAACGGCACATAACGCAAAAGAGCCTCCCAAACGGAAGACTCTTCACGCAATTCATCTATTTCTCTGGATCCACCACTTCAAGTGGAGTGAATGTGAGCTCAGCTGCATCATCATCCTGCTCAACGAAACGTTTGAGCACATGGAGTTTATTTTCCCAATAGCGCTCGTAAAAGGAAAGCCAACGTTTGAGCTCCATCAGTGGCTCGGCCTCCAATCGGTAACGGGTCTCGCGGCCGACTTTGCGTTCTTTTACTAAGCCGGCCTCGGCGAGAATACGAAGATGCTTCGATACCGCTGTACGGCTCATGGGAAAATGGCCTGAGATGACAGTGACAGGCATTTCCTGATCACCCAGAAGCTGCAGCAGATGTCGTCGCGTGKGGTCGGCTATGGCCTGGAAGACGTCATGCTTTTGCGCGGGAATGGCCATATTAAGCCTCGATGTAAGCAGATAGCCTTTGGACGATGCCTGCCCAGCCTTGTGACATCGTATCGCGAACCGTATCATGCGGTTGACCGAATTCGGTAACTTTGTCGATATCCCAGCCGCCATGGGTGAGGGTGAACTGTGTTTTGCCATCTAACTCGGTCAATTCAAAAGATAAGAACCAATCCTTGCCCCAAGAGAAGCTTAGGCGATTGGGGGGATCTAATTCTGTAACCTTACAAGGGGATTTGCCGAAAGGGCCAGCTTCCAAATGGAATTCATAGCCGATTTCTGGCATGAAATTATTCGGCATGAACCAAACCGCGATGCCTTCAGAAGTGGATACAGCGTTCCACACTTTTTGTATAGGTGCGTTAAAAACAAGTGTTTGTTTAATATCAGGTAGGGATTGCATTTGATTTTCCATTGTTAAAAACCTCCAGTGTTTAGTGTTATTATTTACTCTTTACCTTAGTTTTCCCGCAAAATCACTTTTACATCGGACTCGCCAACGCGAAACCGTTTGGTTACATGTCTCATTATACGAAACCATTTGGTTTCGTGTCAAGATACGCGCCTAAGCGCAACTTTTGGGCGAAATGGAATATTTTAAGCGTAACTGCTCAGAATAATGGAAAGCTCTAGCAGGAGGGGATCGTGCGTGGCCATATGGGATCGTTTATTGTTTTCTTTCTCGCGGCAAGTAGATCGAGAGCCTACACGATTTGAGATACCTGTGTTAACGGAGCCTGCCAATACGAATGAGTCGGTTTCTTTAGCTCATATTCTGGAGCAATTTGAAGATTGTATTGATGTATTTCATCGAAACATACCTAGCGTCCAAGTTGATATTATTTATATTCCCCATATGATTGATCACACTCAATTGTCTCGGGAAGTCATGGATCCATTATCGAATGTGCAAACGGATGATTTAAGCCACATTTTGGAGCAGTCACAATTTGAAGAATCGGATGACCCTAAGGAAATTGTCATTGGGATACTGTCTGGGCAAGTGGCTATTTTTCATAACGAGAAGATATATTTGTTCTTTGTTTATGGCCCTGAAGCTAGGAGTGTGCAACAGTCCGAGACCGAGACCGTTATTACGGGGCCGCATGATGCGTTTACGGAAACAGCGGGTACGAATCTTTCGTTAGTGCGAAGAAGGGTAAAGAGCTCTCATCTAAAAGTGATCAAGCTAGAAGTCGGTGAAGTCACCAAAACCGTCGTATTTGTTCTGTATATCAAAGGGATTGCGAATATGGATCTGGTTAATGAATTTGTTCGGCGTATTCGTGGAATTGAGATTGATGCCGTCTACGATGGCAACATGTTCTCTCAGTATATCGATGATTTTCCTAATTCATTATTTCCGCAATTCTTAATGACGGAGCGTCCAGATACGGCCGTTTCCAAATTGGTGGGAGGTCGGATTCTGGCCATTGTAGATGGGAGTCCGTCCGTGGTGAGCGCTCCAACAGCTTTCTTCGACTTCTTTTCTTCCGCGGATGACTATTATCAGAGATGGTCTATTGGGACTGCTACTCGGATGCTTCGGTTTATCGCTTTTGTGATAACCATTACGTTTACAGCTGTCTATGTCTCCGTGACTACGTATCATTATGAGATGATACCTGAGGCGTTGATTTTGACGTTAAGAGAATCACGAAGTAAGGTGCCTTTTCCCCCCGTTATTGAAGCGATGTTGATGGAAGTAACGATAGAACTATTGCGAGAAGCGGGGGCTCGGTTGCCAACCAAAATCGGACAAACCATTGGCATCGTTGGCGGTATTGTTATTGGTCAAGCAGCCGTCCAAGCGGGGCTTACGAGCAACATTCTTATTATTGCAGTCGCTTCATCTGCGATATCGTCTTTTGTTATTCCAAGTTATGTGATGAGTGCATCGATTCGTCTTATCCGCTTTGGTTTAATATTGTTAGCGGGCATATGGGGGGATTTCGGTCTGATGGCGGGCATTGGTTATATTGTCATCCATTTATGTGGATTAACCAGCTTGGGGACTTCCTATTTATCTCCATTTGCTCCTACAAAATGGGTTGATTGGAAAGATGTTTTTATTCGGGGACCTTTCTCTATGTTGACAGCGCGCCCGAGTCAAGTAAAGACAACCAATTCGCAGAAGAATAAAATGAGAAAATAAGGATGATCCGTGCGTGAATGAGAAGTTGAACGGTTTCCATATCTTCATTTTGATTCATATGATACAAGTTGGTGTGGGGATTTTTGCTTTACCACGTATTGCAGCAGAATATTTTGGCTATAACGGTTGGCTCATGCTAGTTGTCATCGCTGCTATCGCTGCGTTTAATATTTACCTAATACGGGTCGTTTGGAAAATGGGAAACGGTGCAGATATATTTACTATTTTTGAAAGTTACTTGCCTAAGTGGATCGTTTTTCCGTTATATATCATTGTTGGCCTAACTTGGTCACTTACGGCTAGTCTGGTTGCAAAGGAGTATGTTCTGATTTTCCAAGTTACTGCATTTCCAACTGCAAACCCGATGTCTTTCATGTTCATTATCAGCCTGCTTGCGTATTTACTGCTCATTAAAGGCGTGTATACGATTGTGAAGGCAAGTACCGTATTTTTCTTTTTGGTATTGTGGATGATGCCTTTGGAAATTCCATTTTATAATGATTTGCAATTATCGCGATATACGCACTATATATTTCAAGAGGGGAAAGAGCACTGGACAGGTTTTTTTAATCTATATGGTTCTTTCTTGGGGTATGAGCTCTGCATGTTGTTGTTCCCCTATGTTCAGCAGAAAACGCGATTTATTACAGGTGTACAGCTATCTAGTGCGTTTAGCTTTCTTATTTATGTGAGTGTGTGCCTAATTTGCTTCGGTTTCTATAGCTTGCAGCAGTTGAAATTAATTATGTTTCCTTTTCTCGACTTACTTGCGTATATTAAATTTCCTTTTATCGAGCGAGCTGAGAATATCCTCTTTAGTTTTCTTGTTTTTCGGGTTCTCATTACGATTGTCATGTATCATTGGGCGGCGAGTTTATGTATGCAGCGAATTTTCAAAAATTTTAAGCTTAAGCGGATCACGTTATTTATGATGGTAATCACTTTTCTCATTTCGTTAATGCCAAGTGTGTTGGATGAAGTGGGTAAATGGTTGACTATTTGTACGTATTTGAATATTGCTTATTGCTTTGTCCTACCGATCTGTTTAATTGGTATTCTTTCTATTCAAAGGTGGCGAAAACAGCTTGTATAAGACGCGGTTTCAATGGCTGATTACTTGTATGTTGCTGATGACGATCACAGGCTGCGGGAATGACCAGCGGATCTTAGAGAAGATTGGACTGACACATACGACAGCATTTGATTTAATGCCTGGGGGGATGCTCAAGGTGACCAATAGTATTCCTCTAGCTGTGGATGAAGGCCGGAAGCCAAGAGAAGTCTTGACGACCATTTCCGATAGTAGCAAAAGTGCAAAAGTTGATCTCTCTAGGCAAACTCAATTGATTCTGGTCAGCGGCCAGATGCGTAATATTTTGTTCGGGACGACGCTGGCTCGTCGGGGATTTTGGGATGACATCGATACGCTTGTGAGGGATCCTTCTGTTTCACCGCGTGTCAAAGTGACCGTTGTAGATGGAGATGCCCATGACTTATTAATCAAAAACTACAGCAATTACTTGCGAACAGCGCAGTATATTGATCGGATGATGGAATCCGAAACGAGGTTTCAGAGCATTCCAAAGGTTACCTTATATGAGTTCACCAGAGATTATTACGATGATGGTATTGATCCTATTGCTCCCACTATTAAAGATATTGGCGACCATGTGAAGGTAAATGGCATTGCCTTGTTTCAAGATGATCGCTACGTGATGAAAATAGCAGACAAGGAATCGAATTTTTTCGCCATGTTAAGCAAAAATTTCAAGTTAGGTTCCTTACCCATGCGTCTAAGTGAAGAGGGAGATAAGAAAGAGTTTGTGTTGTTCGATTCGTTGGTTAGCAAACGGCAGGTTCACGCGGCACGGACGGACGGAAGCTCGTTCAAAGTGGATTTCGAGATTTCAGTAAGCGGTGTTATTTTGGAGTACATGGGAAGTTTGAAAATTAGCAAGGAAGAAGATCGGCATGCACTTGAGGACAAAATAGGAGAAAAAATTACCTCGCACATGGAAACTATGTTGAATGCTATGCAGAAGCATAATGTGGACAGCCTCGGACTGGGAAACGAGATTAAGCGAATTGTTCCTTATAAGGAATGGAAAGCTATGAACTGGCGTGAGGTGTACCCCGATATAGAGATTCATTGTCAAACGAAAGTAAAGATCAAGCATTACGGGAAATTTCAATGATTGTGCGGAAATCAGAGGGGCGATGAGATTGAATTTGGAGGGTGAATTTGGTAGGGTAGAAGTCAAAGAATATAGCTAGGATGAAGGAGTCATGGGGAAAATGATACGATTTGCAGTCATTGGTACGAACTGGATCACAGAGGAATTCATTCATGCGGCGCTCGAAACAGGAGAGTTCGAGTTGACTGCTGTATACTCACGCACGGCGGAAAAGGCTGCGGAATTCGCAGGGAAATTTGATGTTGAACATCAATTTACAGACTTAACAGCATTTGCACAAAGTGATGCGTTTGATGCTGTTTATATTGCAAGTCCGAACTCCTTGCATGCGGAGTATGCTGTTCATTGCATGAAGCATGGGAAACATGTGATCTGCGAAAAGCCTGCGGCTTCTAATACAGCCGAGCTTGCTGCTATGATTGACACAGCGCGCAGCCATCAGGTTGTGTTCATGGAGGCGTTGAAGTCAACGCTCATGCCTAACTTCAAAGCGGTACAAGACAATTTACATAAGCTTGGCAAAGTGCGTCGTTATGTTGCGAGCTATGGTCAATACTCGTCCAGATATGATGCTTATAAGCAAGGTACTGTGTTGAATGCGTTTAATCCGGTGTTTTCAAATGGTTCGATGATGGATTTAGGTGTGTATTGTATTTATCCATTGGTTGTGTTGTTCGGTGCGCCTGAGCGGGTACAAGCGAGTGCGGTGATGCTGGAATCAGGCGTTGATGGCGAAGGTAGCTTGTTACTAAGCTACAAAGAGATGGATGCTGTGATTCAGCATTCCAAAATCGCTAGTTCCTACCTGCCGACCGAAATTCAAGGCGAACTTGCGACCATGGTCATCGATAAGATTAACCAGCCTGAGAAAGTGCAAATTCGTTACCGCGATGGCTCCGTAGAGGATCTGACGCGGGAGCAAAGCGCAAGAACGATGCGCTACGAGGCGGAGGAGTTTAGCCGGCTGATTAAGGCGGGCGACCTGGAGTCTCCGACGAACTCACATGCGAATTCCAGCGCGGCGATGGCTATTATGGATGAGGCGCGGAGACAGATCGGGCTGGTGTATCCGGCGGATCGGAAGTAACGCGGGAGCCTTTTCACGACCGACTAGCCGCGACTAACTGGAAAAACTACAGCTATTTTCATGATTTTCGAGTGAAAATCAGAAATAGCTGGAAATTATGTAGTTAAGTGCACGCTTTTCGGTTCGGCCCCTTAATTATGGAGTCTATCTGCTGAATACTTGCTTTCTCGCAGTTTCTCATTTTTCGTATTCAACCTTTTTTAAAGGGTAATCTCCACTACCCCTAATTTATTTGCCTTCCAGGCCTCATGATATCGGCTTGGA
>NZ_JBFRGR010000074.1:0-7527 GCF_052115445.1 Paenibacillus sp. 2RAB27 | reverse complement strand
ACATATCCGTTGGCATACCTTTTCTTTTGAATGGCTCTAGCCTTCGTTCTGCCGAATCTACCTGTACTTCACACCTCATCTTCTGTTAAACATGACGCGCGCAGGAGTATTGGCGGGATGGTTTCGGGATACGTGCTTCCGTCATTCCCATCCTTGGTTGTAAAGTTAAGATTACTCGTGTAATCTCCTGTTTTTCGCACTGTTTGGTGCTTATAGCAGAACTTGTCGTACTTACCCGTTAGTTCAACAATGTAAGTCAAATGGACTTTTTTAACTATCCTGTCATTTTAGAACAACATGCTCTAACCTTAATTCAACAGGTAGCTTAAAAATAATGTAATTAGCAGTCCACATTTGTGATTCAATAATGAGCTTATCTCCTGTTCCCTTTGATTCAAATACATATCCAGAGCCGATTTGCTCTAAAAAAGTAAATCCACCTAATGTATTGAACTGTTTTATGAGTTCATTCCCAAAAGTTTCTTGACTTCCTTGATAAATATACCAATTGAAGTTGTCATTATTAGTAAGATACCTGATATCATTGTGTCTATTTGAAATCTTCTCATACGCTTCCTTCTTCGTTAAGCCCTCGACTGGTAAATCAGGTAAGTAGAACCTTGATTTTATTATGGTGTTCCCGAGAAAGAACAATAGAACAGCAAACATCAATATCGCAAATACAATGATATATTTTTTAGACAATTGGGGTATCTCCTTCTTGGGGGGGGGATTACAATATAGACGTATCATGTCTAAAAACGTTGCATTCCCTTAATACAAATTATTGGAGGCTTCTCAATTAATCTGCCCGTTACTTGAATGAAAAAGAGGGAGATGCTTATAATATCAGCTCCACTATCGTTCTGCGTTTATCGAAACTTTTACATCTCTCATAGAGGATGTGATAAAAACTCAGATCTTATTTTTTATTATCAATGGCTTTTTTGCGTCTAAAATAATGGAAACCATACCAAGTCCTTCGATAGAATTCCTTGTATCAAATCGAAAAGATCTTCCTATCTTTCCATCTACTTCGTTCCAGTAAATATAATGAAAATCTCCCTTTTCATCACAATATTCCAACAATGATACTTCAAACCCGGCTTTTTCAAATACTTCTACGAATGTCTTCGCGTCATAAACTATTTTGTGAGTTGCCGCCGGATGGTCAGCTGGACCAGGACCACMGACTTGAACAATCTGTTGGTACCTTTCGTTATGGAAATTTTTATCCGGAACGGCACAACGAATGTACCCACCTGGTTTTAAAAACTCATAACAATGGTTCGCAGCTACAATCCCCTCCTCATAAGTTAAGTGTTCCCACACGTGTTCAGCCAACAGCGCATCAATACTCCATGGTTTAAATAAGGCGTTCCAACTTTCCAAAGAAAGTAAATTTAACTCATCCTCTTGTGTACTGAGCCAACCATCATAGTTTGTTCTTCCTGCACCAATTATAACTTTCATCTAAATACCACCATCCCGATTTCGTATTAATTAATTACAGTGTAACGCTTAGAAATAAGGATAAGAATGGATTTTTGTTAGGTTACTATGGTTATTTGTTATTGAAGATAACTGCCCAATAGCTTAATGAGACTGCCCATCAATTATGCGGCAGCCTCACTTTGTAGTTTATTGAACGTTCCTCGTTAGAGCTGAACAATCCATTATTCGATCCACTGTCTTGGTCCCACAGTATGGAAAAGGAGCTGTCTTTCATCATTTAATGCATCCTCAATGCGCTTACAAGTGAAATCACTAATCGGTTTAGGTAGTTCATCTCTTGAACAGAATCTGCATTCTAAAATTTCAGGCGAGCTTGGCTGTGGTATTTGATTAGTTTCGTTATTCGCAATGAAAACGAAGTGATGCATGTCATAGTTCGGATCGTAGTATATACCAGTTAATTGCCCAATACCGACTTCTAACCCTACTTCTTCGTGAACTTCTCTTTTTGCAGTTTCCTCCGCTGACTCATTCTCCTCAGCTTTTCCTCCAGGCAGATCCCAATTATTTTTGCCATAACTATGTTTTACCAATAATACTCTACCCTCACAATCCAAAATAACTGCTGCTGCACCAATTAACTTAGGCAATGTGATGCCCCCTTATAATTATTGACTACTTACTTATAGACGGAAATAAGTGGAAATAGTTTTAAGTTCACCACGCTTTTCTGCCCTCTAGTTGAATAGCAAAAAAGAGACCCACAGCAACGGGCCGAGGGTCTAAGGTTTATATTTTAAAGGGGGTCGAGTTTTAATATAGGCTTAATTCATTAATATCACATGAATGTAAGATTTCAATTATGTTACATTCGCTTAACTCTCGTTCGCCGATAGCTTAATTTAATACTTGAATCATAACCTTAATCTTCTTAAACACTTGAATCAAGCGTCTCTGTGTTTCACTGAAAAGTGTTCCATTCCTTTTGGCAACCTCTTTTTCACCAAACTCACGTTTTTCTATATGTGATGTGTATCTCAGCTCGATTTGAATTGCTTCAACATTATCTAAAGCACCATAATGTGAAACAGTATAGCCACCTGTTAACCCCTTTTCGTCAATTTTGACTACAAACCCTTCTGAAACAAATGCTTTATAGACAAGGTTTAAAAAACTCCTTGGAACAAGTCTTGCCCTCGCATGTACCTAACACCACATCAGCCGTAGATTGTATATAAAAACTATGCAGATCCATTAAGAACACTCTATTATTTTCCTTTAGAGCTCTCTTAATTTCCTCTGCTAATCGATTATGATATGGCATATATATCGTCTTTATTCTATTCGTGATTATCTCATCTGATAGCGGAGAATCATATATTTCCTTTCCGAAAGTCGATTTCCTGTAGATTAACGATCTAGTGTACTCATCATGAAGATGCTTGTTGCTAATATCTCTGTTAACGTCTATCACATATCTACTATAGTTGGCTGATAATTTTGTAATATCTAATTCCTCAAGAAAATCGTAAAGCTCATTCAAAAACCAATCGTTGTTTGCCAACAATGTCGCAGATTTCTTATTTTCTCTCATTTCAGAAGTAATCTGAGATGAACCATGCGGAATACTTGCTATTAAAGCAGAAATAGAGCTACTTCTTTTGATTTCAATCGGATTCACTCTAGTTATCGCCTCGGCCTTTTTTCCTTATTTACTACAAAAGTTGGGTTTAGAGCATTTAGTAAATCCCTCGATACTGTTACGCAATCCTGCCGTTACTCGAGAAAAGGCAACCAATCCACCTGGTTTGGCTGCCTTTTCATGTTGCTCTTGAACACGCGTCCCCAGTTAGTTTAGTCCCATGAGTATTTGTTTTGCATAAGAATCCCAGTCTGCTTTATCGGTGTTTATCTCTAAAGTGGGGATAAGCGATTGTTTAGCACACATACGAAGCTTTTTCTGATCATCTAAAAACTTCTGACACGCCTCTGTTACCGTGAGGTGGTTTTTCATTACATAGTTTCTCCAAGCTTCGCCCCGACTCTCAATATATCTAGGCTCTACAGCATCTCGGGATAAGGTTAAGAGCACACAATGTGCATTCAGCCTTGATAAACGTTTTTCCATCATTCCAATTTCTGCAGAATTTATAAAGGCCGCTCGATGATTCACATTGAACCTCTCTAAAAGAAAAAATACACCGTTGGATGCTTTCGTATGACCAAGTGAATCAATCCATTCGAATTGCTGCTCAAGATAATCAACATGACGATTTAATAGCTGAATATGTTCATCCTTGTTCATGGATCTTAATATACCTTGGTATGAATGCAAAACTTGCGAGTAGTGTTCACTTATTGCAATTAACGTCTTTTCACCATTGTTTGTTTGGCTGTGTAATCTCTTTATTGCAGAAAATACTGATGTTTTTCCAGTGGTAGACAATCCTTCAATAATTACTCCCCGAATCATATTTCACCTCACGCTATAACCTTATACGTTCTGGTTAAACTATCCCGCCGTTACTTCAACTTGCAACGGCAGCCGATCGTGTGCTAGCTGCCGTCATGTTGATTATTAAACTAAAGTGTACACTAAATTGAATAGGGTAAATTCAAAAGAGCAGGTATTTCTGGATGAAAATTAGTTACTTTTAAAATAATATTGTACTCTTTAAATTTAAAATTAAGATGATCATCCCGCATAAATAACGGCACACCTTTTTCTGAAAGTTTTTTACTAACCCTRCTAACAAAATCTRTACTACTTACTCCGAATATGACATTCATAGTAGGTGGTAAAGCAACCATTTCTATTGGTATCCATCTTCTCTTTTTTGAAGGAATGACMATATGCGATGTACCGCCTATTGCAAAAGTAAAGTCATCTCTTACTTTATCGAGTCTTAGCTCTAAAATGTCTACAAAAAATTCTCTAAATTCCTTAACGCTATCTGCCGGAAATCCAATTTCTCTAAGGTACAGTAATTTTAAGTCTCCTGCTGGGGAAAGAATTCCTTCCCTGACATAATGATGTGTGATAATCACTAGCAGATTACCATCACCATCTCGGAAGTAAACGTTTTTGCCGGTTTCGAAGTCATCAATAAATCTGCCATCAGACCATTTTAAAAGTGCAATCCCCTTACTTTTGAGCAAATTGACCACATTTTCAAATTCTGAAAGTGGCACTTCAAAAGCCAAATGAGCTGGAGATATTGGTTCCACAACTTCTTTAAACGATAATTTAAAGTTTTCAGTTGGTTGGAAACATATTTCGTTCTTAGTTTCAAGTATAATTGGGAATTGCAGTTGCTCGCAGTAAAATTGTTTAACCCCTTGAATGGAGACCGTGTTTAATTGAAGTTGTTCGTAATGAGTAATTATAATGATAGCCTCCTTTATCAACTATCGCTCATTATATCATACATTTTATTCCATTAAACTGCCCTTCAATAACAAAAAGAGACCCACAGCAACGGGCTGCGTGTCTAAGTTTATATTTTAAAGGGGGTCGGTCTTTATTATAACCCTTAATGATTAATACCAGATGTAAATAAGATTTCAATCGTGTAACATTTACTCAACTCTCGTTATTTGTTTAAACCGAAATATTCTCCATTCCATTTCACAGAGTTTTTTAAGTTGCTGACGGGAATGGTTAAATAGGCTATTTGTAACCCACGTTCGAATTCAATGCTCCTGTACTCGTTTAATGGAGCGCCGAAGTATGCGGCATCAAACCAATATCGTGCTGCCCCTGATATGTGCGCAATCAAATTAGTTATACTGTTACTCTCGGGTGTCGGTGACCAGGAGATATCCTCTTCAGATAACTGCTCGATCACAATGTGAGTCCATTTCTGGTCTGCTTTGTATTTCCTCAAGAGATGGTCAATCACTATATTTGAACTGTCCAAAACACTTCACACTCCCATATTTCCCCTCAATTTTTAACAAACATTCGTTTGTATGCAAATGACAACAAGGTTCTCTTCTACCCAAACTCGAGTCAAGGGACAACTACGCAATCCTGCCCGTACTTCAGTAAAATAGGGATCGTCAGACTGCGGGAGCCGGAGATCMCTATTTAAGTATCGTTCGCCGTTAGCTCAACGAAAGTTGGGAGGTAATCATTATCAATTCGAAATAGATTGTCGCTCCCTTTGGAAAGTACTCACCGGGGTGCGGTTAAAAGACCATGGATCATTTTTACCCTTCATTCGTTAACCAAGAGGCACATCATCCAAGATCACACCAATTTCCGAAACACCATCCACTGAATCGCCATAGTCATATCTTGCGGTAATCTTTCCCTTCTTGTATACATAGCCTTGAAAAAATGATTCGCCTGTCGGTGAAAATCCTGCCGATTCCAATGTGGTTTGCAGCGATTTTATATGAGCGTCTCTACTATTAATATTAACGTAGAAGCGAAACACCAGCTCATCCAAAAAGGTAATAACTATCTTTTTCGGAGGAGTTCCAATCGGTATGCTGAAATCCGGCGCTATATCCTTATATACATTTACAACCTTATTGATGAGAGATGGGTCAAACACATATTTTACCTTGGGCTCCGCCTTTATGTCGGGTAAATTTCCATCTGATGAATTCGCGTAGACCACTGTCAAATCGTCATCTATGCCGTGTACAACCGACCATGTCATGAGAGTGTTATCGCTTGWGCGGCCATAAACATCATTCTCCGTTTTGCCAAAAATCTTGTTGATTAAAGCGCTATCGGTAATCGGTCCATAGCCCGCATCTGAAAGCATTTGTGGAACATCTAAGAGTTGACTTGTAAGTTTGTATACGAATGTCAGTTTTTGATAGTTGCCTTCAATCATCACCACATTAGGCTGTGTATCGACTAACGCCGGCGCATTATTGTAAGCAGCAATAACTTGGTCGAAGTATGATGTATCAAAGGCAAGCAGCCTGACATCGGCTGATATTGGTGTAACTTCTGACTCTGTAGGTGTTGCTGTGTCAGGCGCAGGTATAGTTGACGTTATCGGTGTATTCGTGGAAGTCGGAAAGGGATTTGTACATCCAGTTAAAATAGTAATGGTCAAAACAAACAGACAAATTTTAATCTGAAATTTTTGCATATCATTCCCCCCTGTATAAAACTCAGCTTCCTTCATAACCCATATATTGGAAGAGGAAATTGAAACTGTTCAAAATACTGTTTTGGATTGGATATACCGCTCTCGATATAGATATTTGCCCACTCTTTTATACATCCTCAAATAAGCTTTTTCATTCATGGCAGGAGATAAGCAAATTATATCATCCCATATCCCCTCTCTGTGAAGAAGTTCTAGCATTAAATATTTATTGACATATAGTTCTTTCCCTCTATAAAACCAAGACTATCATACACAGGTTTAGCCATATCAGACGAATGTAGCAGGATTTTTCTAATTCCTTGTATCTTCAAATCCTCTATTGCTTCACTAATAAGTTTGGATACTATACCTTGACGACGATAATTTGGGATTGTGAAAACATTAGCCATGTATGCAACCAATCCAGAAGGGTTTTCAAATCGTGGTAAAAATCGACATATGCAAAAACATACCGTTGATACAACTAATCCATCGTCATCAGCAACCCATACAACGAGTGACTTGTCTGATAATGAGGATTCAAAATAGTTTCTAAATGTTTCATCCATATTACTGTTGTCCTCATGACATAGCAATATCTTACGAAATTTTATTAACTGCGGTATATCGGTTGTAATAGCTTTTCGAAACAGCACGATTGACTTCCTCCCTTTGAATGGAGACCGTGTTTAATTGAAGTTGTTCGTAATGAGTAATTATAATGATTGCCCCCTTTATTAATGATTGCCCATTATATCATACATTTTATTCCATTAAACTGCCCTTTAGCGCAACGAGGCTGCCGATCTATACCGGCAGCCTCGTATTGGTTGCTTAAACCAAAGGGTAATCAACTACAATAWCATTTTCCAGTATACCATCCAGCGATTTAACAAATTCCTGATGAACGGGATGCGGACCATATGAACGCAGCGACGCAAGGTCTTCAAACGTTACC
>NZ_JBFRGR010000073.1:0-7539 GCF_052115445.1 Paenibacillus sp. 2RAB27 | reverse complement strand
GATTTTGTCCGTTAGATTGTTTAAACTTCATAAGTAAGAGCGCCTCCTTGATGGTATTGGGTTACGAACCCGTCGACAAATCCATCATACCGAGGCGCTCCTTTTTTGACAAAGGCCATTTCTTAGCCTTAACAGGAATGTTTAGGTGAGAAGACAGTATATCCATTGGCTAGCAAAAAGGTATCAGACATATGCCCTCGGGAATGGGATCAAGTTCTTGTCATTGGCTCGTGACAAGAACTTGATCCCATAAAATAAAAAAACCGCGAGATACGCGGCAATTAATGAGATAATGTTCTTGTCACCCGACATTACACGTCAAACGCGCGCAAGCTTCAGCAGCCAACAGGAGTTGCGGTCTAGCGAGCGGGTGTTTCGCGCTCTGTTGATAACGGAAATGTTTAGAAAGATCCGTACTGCGTCTCCGGTTCGGTTGTTGAAAAGTACTTTGTTCGGCTGCAAATCGCCGGAACCGCCGCGGACAATGAACGTTCCTGTCGAAGGCAATGCCTCCACCTTGAAGGTGAATGCATCGTTGGACAGCAGGAAATTCAAACTTTTCAACACGAGCTTTTTCCCGTTAGGCACGTCAATCACAATGGTTTGAACATCAACACTTTTTCCGGGACTTAACTTAATAGGCGCCGTCCCACCGACAATTCCATTTAGTTGAAGCATAACTACACCTCCAGATCGAATATACGACAGTATATGGAAGACGCTTTGGAAGGGATTGTATGATTGTCCAAATGCGTATGGCCAATTAGAAGCCAGGAAACAATCTACGAGCAGTTGTTCTCGTATTCATCGCTCGGGATCGGGCTACGTCGAGGTTGCCATATTGCCATCAGCCAAATCGTCTTGAAAGGTGAGTACTAGATTGGGGACGTCAACAACAAGCAAATCGACATATACTATGCAAGTACGTTTTCAAACATCATTAGAAGAATGAAAGAACTGTGACCTGCTTTATACTCCCCTCGAGAACGAAAGGCTGCCGATCGTTGCCGGCAGCCTCCCATTGCTGTGTATTGAACAAACGTTCTGCGTTAGCGGAGACATTACATTGAACCAACTACGTAATTGTTCCATTGAGATAAATTCTTCTGCCAGCTATTAAGTCCATCAAAAGGACCAACGTAAACAACCTGATTACTATTAATTAATATCTGCAAATCATTATCTTGATCCCAGTCACATTTGCAGTATAAATTAAGAGCTGGTATATCCCAATTGTCTGGTTTATCGATCTCAAGTGAAATTGGGTTAATGAAACTCAATATTTCTCTTGGTGAACTGAGATTGTATAATCCTTCTGGAAACGCAACCTCACTAAGATTACTCATGACATCTTTGCAATACAATAATAAGTAATTACATATCGTCGAAACTGTCTCTTCACTTAACGAGTTAAGATTAGATGTGCATAAATTTACGTAATCTACCGATATGTTGTCGTTAAATTCTAAGCGAATATATTTGTTGAATAGTGATACATATACTTCACCACTCATTCCAAAATCACTTTTTCGAATGTTTCTGGTAAATTCCATCTAAGGGTTCCTCCATATTATAGGATAAGTAAGATAGATTCTTATTCGCCAGATTCCAGTAAACTCCTTTACAACTCTTCTGCCCGTTACTTTAATGAAAACAGGGAGCAGCTGCCGCGGCTCCCTGTTTATTGTGCTATCGTTCTTCCGTTAGATTAATCATTAATGTTTGCGAATAGCACCTAACATACTACAAACGTATTAATTCATTAGCTATGATCATAATTCCATTATTTTCGATCTCTTTTAATTCTGTATTGAGCTTAAAGCTATTTAAATTATAGATTGTTTTCGAATAATCCCTATTTAATATTGCTATTGGATTAATTGAGGGTAATTCACCATTTCGAATTTTCCCAATGCTAATTGGGCCTCCATCCATCTCTAAGCAAGATTGAATTATTTCAACTGGGCTTTGCTCCCAGAGATCTTGACATAAATCAATAATTGGATTTATTTTCTCCTCCCTAAATTGCCACTTACCTTCTTCAACTAGAATCTCATACTCCGGAATTATTATTGATAAACTAATTTTGTCGTTTCTATAGCCCCAATACATTCTCATATGAGTATAGAGTTCACTTGATAATAATAATTGTTTGTAATTATTACTAACGTGCTCGTCGTAGCCAAGAATGAACCTCTTCTCAAGTAATTGTTGATTCCAATTAATTATTTCGAGCAATGAATTACTTTCACTATTCCAGTAACCGTTCTTAAAAGGGAATTTAGTAAAGATGAATGAGCAAATTCGATCAACAAAATTCTTATTTAACGATTTATGAGAATAACCCACTTCAACAGAAAAATACGGTGGCATTCAAGTTCCTCCTCATATCAAAGCTTTTTAAATTTAAGTTATCTGTTAGGCGGAATTGTTTAAGCCTTTAACGGATTTACGAATAAATTTATTGTAGTCATTAACTAAGATTGCTTAGTAGGAAGCACTTCAATTGACTTATAAATAAGTTTTTGTTTATTTGGTAATTCCATATCTCTATGAAAGTGACCAAAATACCACTTTTTATACGATAAGCGTTCTTTTATTTCCTCAAGGTAATCACTTAATTGGTCCTCATAAATACCAGTATTTTTAGATTCATTTAGAATCTGTAAGGTTGATGTAGGACACATATGCGTGATTACGATGTCAACCTCCCATTTATGCCGCTCTAAATTCTTAATTCCTTCATGGTACTCTTCTAGTGATGGCATCTCTTCTGGCCACCAATTAACATTCTCTTTTCGATACTCTTTATCGTGAGATTGAGCTCCACCAAAAGTAAAGATCTTGTATCCCTTAATAGTAAAAATCTGGCCTCGCATTAAATGTATAATGCTTTCGCTTATTCGATGTACGTTTCCACCATTCCAATTCTCTACAGGGTAAGAATTAAGTAACTGGAAATTCTCATGATTTCCGTCAATAAATAGAGTACTAAAGTTTTTTCGAGCTAACCATTTCCTCCAATATAATTCATCATTTTTATTTTCCCATACAAGACCAAAATCTCCAGCGATTATTACGAAGTCATCTTTACTTAAATCTCGATTTATGGGAAATCGTTTGGAGTTCAATTTCCCAATATCTATATAACCATGAAGATCACCAGTTACGTACAATGTAATTCACTTCCTTGGAGAAATCTCAATTTAATAACTAACAGTTTATTCTCCACTCTACATATTTTTCCTTTATTTTTAACTAAACTGTCCTTTACTTCAACGAACAAAGCAGACTGCCACAGCAGTCTGCTTTGTTTCACTATCGTTCCCAGTTAGTTGAACGGTCAACTGTTGTATGGCATTAAAATCATGTTCTTCACGAAACATGATGGACATGAAATAATTCTCTCAATCTTGTTTGCATACATAATGGGAACATCCTGAACCATAAGAAAATGATAACCACACTCTGGACAAGGTACTTTATCGGATGAATTTGATGAGAGTATCTTTCCAGCTTCAATCCACTTCGGGGTACCTTCCTTCTTCCAAAATGGAATATACATCGGCTGTATTCTTTCAATTTTTTTCAGCTGTTGATTTAAATCCCAAACCTCAGGTTTTGATTGTTTATAAAACCACGTCGCTCCAGCGCTCACCCATTTATTTCTGTAACTCTCAAAAGTGTGACCTTCGTGGATATCATCAAATCCAAATTCAAAACCACAACAGTGACAAATTTCATACGATTCATTACCATCTGCATCATATGGTGCTTGTTGTAACTCATCATATCCGCAAACAGGGCATATATGTTTCATAATTTCCCCCACCTGTAAATCAAATTACCTCGATTTTACCACGGATAACTGCCCGTTCTTCAAAGAAAAAAGGGAACAGCTGCCAGTCGCGGCATTCTGCTCCCTGGTTATTCAACTATCATTTCCTCGTTAGCAAATCAATCCATGGTCCTCATCAATTATCCATGAAAACTCTTTAACAATAGTGTTAGCGATGCCCGATATTTCTAATTCTAAGTTGTCATCAAGGTTCATTGGCACATCAATTTCAATCAAATTTATTTCTTCTACTCCCTCAAGTGTGTCTATAGCATAGTTTCCATTTGAATTAGCAGGAATTCCTGTTAATCTAATATACTCCCCACTGAATTCTTTGATAAATGTTAAATGGCTTACTGTTGTGAATCCTAACTGGGTAATTAAGTATTGTTCCAAAACTTTTGACTTAATTTTCTTCGTATAATCTTCAGAATGGATGCTTATATAAGCGTACATAAAGCCCCCCCATTTAGTAACCTAATTTTTCGGAAAAGTTACTTTTTCAAGAATAGCCCCTGTCAGCATGTATTTAAACGTCTGCAGCTTTGTTTTGATTGAGCTATCGTTCTCCCGTTAGTTTAATGCATAATGGAACTGAGTGTTAGAGTTTCTATCTTCCCATTGTATTTTATGGTGAGTTTGAAAACGTCATCTGTAGTGGGTGTAATGGTGACAACATCAGCATTTCCTTCAGATGACGTGTGAAAACTTCTAACTCCTTGTAATTCCTGTGGATACTGGCTTTCAAACTTAAACCCTTCTCCTCCAACTAATTGATACTCAATTGGTCCGATTTTTGCTTCTCTGTTTCCCCCAATATTTTGAATATATATCGAATCAAACAATGAATTTTTAACTTTAAATATTGAAAAGGTGGCAAGCCACTCTTCTCCTTTCCCATAATAAACAACCTCATCTGACTTTTCTTTTAAATTAATAACTGATTCTTTGTTTGTACAGCCTGAAATAAATAAAAGAATTGATAGAACAAGAGAAAACAATATTCGATATTTCATGAGTTCAATTAAACCTCCTACTTTTGAATCTCCCAATATACCATATTATACCATGTGAGGAAGCATAAGTTTAGTTATCCTGCCCTTTAGTTTAATAACAAAAAGAGACCCACAGCAACGGGCTGCGGGTCTAAGTTTATATTTTAAAGGGGGTCGGTTTTTATTATAACCTTTAATGATTAATACCAGATGAAAATAAGATTTCAATCGTGTAACATTTACTCAACTCTCGTTTCCCGTTAGCTTAATCCTCTACACGATAAGTTTTAACATGATTAGATCCTTCAAATACATGGATTATTTCGCAGTGTTTGCAATGCCATATTCCGTATTTGGGCTCTGACATGTAATGTGAATCTATCAGTATAAAGAACTAAAACTCCCAGTTAATTAAACATTTAACACTTTTCTCCGTATCGCCTCAACGAGGTCGTGTACATAAGCTAACTTTTCGCCTCTCGGTTGCTCCCCCAAATGATTGTGCGCTCTCTCTATCATATAAAGTTCAGTTCTAAGATCATTAAGACTGCAATTATCAAAGTAGCCTTCCATTTTTTATGCCGATTTCACTTTCTTGGAGCAAATAGACATTTTATCAAACGAGCCCCAATACMCAAATGCATTAAAAGACGTAGTTAGATAGAATATCTCATCCCATCCTGCCTTACCTGGCGGAAGGTCTTCTATTGTTAATACATCAATTTCACGTATATCTCTCTCCGTTTCAGACATAAATCAAAATCCCCCATTACTTATATGATATTCCTCGATATTGCTTCGTATAGGAATTATCTTACGCATTGCTTCAATGAAATTGGAACCAATACCTTCTCTCATCGCCCTAACAAATGAGCTACAGTCGCTTGTCTAGTTGCTCCCTGGTGATGCGTTATCAAAACCCCCTTAGCCTCCGATACAACAACAGTTCAATATTAACACACATTGGAAGTAACCTGCCCGTTAGGTGAGCAAGGGCTGCCCTTCATGCCGGCAGCCTCGTCCTAGGTGTTTATTCAACTAAAGTTATCCGTCAGCTGAATGTATAGCCCTTTCATATTTCGATTTTCAAATATCCTTCATTCTCCTTCCCAGTCTGTATAGAGGATTCACTGATTAAATAACTTGCCTTAACTCTTGCAAACCATTTCTCCGTCTCAGATTTATGTTTAGTGTCAGCGTTCGTTTCCTCAACATATTCAAGACCTTCAACCGCCAAATAATCTACTTCCATTTTACCTATTCGATGTATAATCATAGCCCACTCAGCATCAGTGGCTATTTGTTTAGAATGTTGCAATATTAGCTCACAACTCCTTCTTGACATTGCACACGAACCTGCAGTAACATCTGCTTCTTTTCCTAGTTCCAGAGAAAAAAATTTGATTTGTTATTCTTTCAGTTACAATCCATTCAGTCGGATGAGTATAAAGTGCTCTTTCTGTTCTCCCTAAAATTAAGTAATTACGATTAGGGATTTCATACCAGACGATGTGTTTAAGTTCATTACTATGGTTATTACACCATGTAAGTAGACGGTCAAAATCACAGTAGTGAAAGAACTCAATATTGCTGTCMAAGCCTAATTTAAGTACTTCTCTTCTTGCATGTGCCGAACCTTTCTTAGGGATTACCCTTACATTAAATCCATAAGATAGAAGTTCTTCTAAAAGCTCACCACTTGACTCTTCACTCAAAGTAATAAAAATATTTTCATAAATCCTAGACAGATAACGATGATGTTTATTTATTAAAGCAAGATTATTTCCTTCCGGATCATGACTTGTACAGAGCAATCCAATCTTACTCATAAAGCCCTCCTAAATATATCTGATATCCTTATACTATAGATTCTCGACGTGGTTATAAATGGAAATTTATTATTTTGTCATGGATTTTTGTTACTCAGTATACTGCCCGTTAACATTCCTGTAGGTGTTAGTAGATTGAATTTGCAGAAAAAAGAACGCCTCGCTACGATGAGTATGTACTGGGTTCCAGCCCTCAGAACTCACCTTAGGAGGCGTTATCATGAAGTCTAATCCAATTAAGTCTCAAAATCAACGTGTAGAACGAATCAGCACTACTACTCTGGTCATAGGCATCGACATTGCCAAGGAGAAACACGCAGCACAAGCCATTAATTTTCGAGGTGTTGTCCTCACCAAACGCCCTATTCTATTTTCGAATGACCTTGCCGGATATGAGCATTTAGAACAAAGCATTCGGAAATTACAGAAGATGCACGGCATGAATGACATCATTGTGGGAATGGAGAGCACCGGTCACTACTGGTTCAATATTGCCAACTGGTTGGTAGATCAGGGCATTGATGTGGCTCTTGTCAATCCAATGACAACAAAACGCAATAAGGAAAACAGAGATAACTCACCTTCCAARAACGACCCAAAAGATGCTCTGGTCATCGCCGATGCGGTCAGCCGTGGGTTCTACACGCCCTTCTCTCCAAAGGATGAAGCATCCCGCCCTAYACGGGTTATGGTTACAAACAGAGAGYACTGGGTTGTTAAATCAGGAAGGACTAAGAATAGAATCCACCGCTGGCTTGATATCCGGTTTCCAGAATACAGACAAGCATTTGATGATATTTTTAGCGATCGCTCGTTAGCCACTTTGCGCCGCTTTCCAGCCCCTTCTGACCTATTGCAGCTAACTCCGGAGCAAGCA
>NZ_JBFRGR010000072.1:0-7822 GCF_052115445.1 Paenibacillus sp. 2RAB27 | reverse complement strand
TACAGCACTTTTGCTCAAGAACGTGACAGGTGGAACGAGCGTCTTCATGAAGGAATTAAGCGTCAACGCTTTAGAAGAAACCCTATCCAATACCTCAAAGATATTGAATCGAGGGCTTGTGCGTTAATTGGTCAGTCGTAGAAAAAAAAACACTTGAACGTTTGAAACTACTCAAACATCCAAGCGACTCTCCTCTTGCTTCCAAGTTAGTGTCTTTTGAAACCAAGCTTCGGTTTTGGGATTTTCTTAGGGGCGAATTCGTTTAATTGGGCAGAAATTGTTCGAACAGATTCTCCGCCCATTTGTGGTTCGCATGAACGCAGATTCACTCACTCTATGCTTTCAATGTCTGTGAACTAAAACCCAGAATACGTTTATCAGCCTCATATAGCATCCATAAATCTTTTAAATTCATAATAAAAACCCTCCCAAGTTTGGTTGATTCTAGTTTCGCTAGAAATTGGAGGGTTTAATCTTATATTCCAATATTTAACTATCGTTATCCGATAGTTAAATGAGTTAGCATAATACAACCCAATTATCGAATCGTTGAAATCCGATGGGTAATTTCCCCGTCATTAACCATTCAACTGCCTGTATAACAAGTGGAGAAGAATTATCATTGGTAATTTGATCGATGGGAACCCACAATGCACCCAATGAATCTTGTCCTTCAAACTTTTCAGTAGTGCTTAAAATCATTCCATCGATATACTGAACTAGAAAAAATACGGCAACATGATGAATATGAGAAGTGCCCTTTTTGGGGAGTTCAAAAGGAATTAGATAGTCACAAACACCGACATTCTCTTTAATCTGTACGTTGATTCCAGCTTCTTCATGGAATTCCCTTTGTACAGCCTCTGTTAGAGATTCTTCGACTTCAATAGTACCTCCAGGAAGGTCATATCGCCCGAAGTATGGTCCTGCTCCMTTTCTGATGACTAATAACTTTTCTCCATCTAAACAAATTCCATATGCACCTAAATGCCGATGCCATTTTTCATTTTCGTTCACTAAAAACACCCCGCACAGAGAATATACCGCCTCTCTATAATTCTAGAGGATATTCCCAGTATCCTGCTCTTTACTTCAATGAAATAGGGACCGTCCAGACTGCGCGGCAGCCGACGATCCCTATTGAAGTAACGTTTGTCGTTAGCGGAATGAACGAATCTGTTTATGGTTTGGCATGAATCCAGTTTTTATACCTTTTTTGAATCCAGCATTTTCATAAAACAAAAGTGTCCCTTCCTCTTTTGAACCAGTGAGCAACATAACTTTATAACAATTTTGTTCCCATGCAATCTCTAATGCCTTTTTCAAAACTGCATCCCCATATCCTTTTCTTCTAAAATGGGCATGAGTAACTACATTTTCAATTAAACCATAAGGACGGGCATTTCTTGTTAAGTTTGGAATTATGACTAACACACAAGAGGCTACTAATTGATTATCTTATCCACTACGATATAGTGCATATTTAAATCATTGTAGATTCTGTCCCACAATGAGTCTAAATCCCCCACAATAAGTTCTGGGTCATCTTTGTTTAAATGTTTATATAGATCTAATAACTTGGGTAATTCGTTTTTGTTTATAGTTCTGATTGTTACATCTTTCTCCATAGTTCCACCCCTGAAAACGCCACGGATTCACCGGCAGCCATGTTTTGGTCGACTATTTAGCTATCGTTCTCAGTTAGAGTAATTCGAAATGTCTAATGCTTCGTTGACACAGGATTGCTAAAACTCCACACCGCGGACTTTAGAAAACACCATAGTATCACGCAATGAACCATCAACAGAAAGATCATCATTTCGTATAATTCCTTCTAAAGTAAAACCTAACCGTTCGGCTACTCTATAGCTTCTTATATTTTTTGAGTCACATCGAATTTCTACACGGTTAGCTTGTAACGCTTGAATCGCGAAATTCAAAATAGCCTCTACAGCTTCAGTCATATATCCTTGCCCTCCAAAAGATGTACGAACCCAGTAACCAATCTCAAACCTTCGTACCTTCCAATCAATATTGTGAAGCCCACTATTGCCAATTAATTCCCCAGTTTCCTTTAATAATATGAGTAATCTCATATCGGAGCGTTCTAAGAATTTTAATCTCGCTTTTCGTATGTTTGCCTCTGATTCTTCTGGTGTAGGCATGGTTTGTGCCCATGGCATCCAAGGAATTAATTCTTCCAAACTTTCTCTTATCGCTTCATTTACTTTTATTCCATCATCTAAAATTGGAGCACGAATAAGTAAACGTCTACTTTCAAACGCCTCTKGTATTGAAAACAAAATCGGGTCAGATGCCAATGCAACACATCTCCAATCAAAGTTTTCCAAACATTATCACATTTGGTGTTTGTTTTTACAAGGAATATTTTCCATCTAATCTTGATCGTTAGAGGGGAAAAGGCAGCCGGTCGTTTGTCAGCTGCCATCAAGTCATGATTAAACTATTTTCCTACGTTAGTTTAATGACCCGTCAGAATCTTGTTATTTTAAGACTCTCCATCAAGAACTTACTACAAGTCTTCCGTTACCTCATTAAATAATATCTTACAGTGACTTAAGTTCTAACTGGAATCCAATCACTTTTATTTATCGAAAAACTTGTTGAAGCACATTGCATTGCCTCATCTACGGTACTTAGGTCGAAATCATTTAGAACTACCCAATTCTTATCACACAAAAATAGATAGTATTTATCTCCATTTTTATATTTTGCTATTGCTAATGCAGTTATGGCTACTTCCTTTTGAGATCCGTCATCTTCTTCAAATATCATTTTTGATAGTGGCGTTTCGGGGCCATTGCAAGTGTGCATTATCACATTCGCACCATCCAAAACAGCAGGTACATTCACAATATTTCCCCCTCAGTGTGAATTAATTGTTAGTCACGGCTACTAAACTATCGTTCTTTCGTTAGTTTAATCCTGAAATGCTAAATGCTTCAGTTGATCAAGGATTGCTTGATTTGTTCTATTATTTCTGTGATATTATTGGGATCTTTTATTTCAAATAGATAATTAGCTTCGTCTTTACTAGGTGGTATTACTCCCGAATTTCCTTGTCGCTCCAACACTTCTAAAAAGCTCGATGCACTTCTGAAAATAGCTTTACTTTTTTGGGTTTGTTCAACTCGTGCTCTCAGTATTTCAATAGATAAATTAAAGTAAACAATAATACTTTTAAATCCCTTTTCATGAAAATATCTGAGTACATTTGTTCGTCCTGATTTATTTAGATTACAATTGCTTAAGATGATGTGAAAATTACTTTGCACTGCAGCATATTCAACAATCGCATTGGTAATAGAGAATTTTAGTGTGTTAGGTCCTTCTATGGGGAGAAGCTTCTTATAATGGCTATTAATAAATTCAGCATGATTATCCTGATCTATGACTATAGCTTGTTGTAAGACAGATTCCAATTCTTTAGCGAAAGTAGTTTTTCCACTATGCGTTATTCCAACCGTCATAACTACTAGGCGGTTCATATAATTAATCGCTCCTTTTATATTTTAGGTCGTACTTTCAGATATCGGATATTCAGAAAGTTCGTAACTCCTCCATCCCGAAGTGTATTCGAGGAACAATTGAATTATCCTGCCCCGGATAGCTAAAAAAGAGGCTCCCGCTGCTTATTGCGGCGGTAGCCTCTTTTTATAAAGTAACGTTCTTATGTTAGTTGAATTGTCATGCCGAATGTCCCGCAGCGTTAGGACTTTTTTTATTTACTGTAGCCTATATATTCACTCGCAAAAAATGTAACATCCTCAGTAAATTCTAATTGTTTGTTTACTCTTGTTTCACTTACTGTAACTCTCCAATTTAAACCATGCTCAGTAAATACCAATCTAGCGTTTTTAATTTCATATTTCCCCGCCCCCAAATGAGAGTACACTTTCTGATTTGCTTCTCTTTGTAAGATAAGAATCCCCAAGTAACTAACAACCATTAAAACAAGCAAACTCCACATTATTCTCTTCATCACTACAACTCCTTGAATAATCTCAAATAATTAGACGGAGTTACTTACAAATGTTTCAATTTCCTCATAATGCCCGCCAATTAGAAAGGAGTTTGTTCCATTATTCTTGCCGCCTGTTATCAAAACAGGCGGCCACTATTAATTTCAGAGGTAGCCTGTTTTAGATGCTTATTGAGCTATCGTTTCCCGTTAGAGTTTAATGAGTTACCTGAACTGGTTTACTTAACTGCATGAATTGAAAACCATTGAGGAAGGGCTGCCATGGGATTTATTTTCCAGTTACACAACTCATCTAGTTCTTGTTTCGAGAGCGAATTCCCTTCATCTTTTGACTCATCGATCCAAAATGAGCCATCCTCTGCATACATTTCTTCGATATGCTTAACACATAGACCCGATGAAATAATAGCATTCACAATATCCTGTATACGCCAATGAAGTCTTGGAACCTCATCTATAAGAAAAGGTCCAATAGCAAAAGGGCGGCTAAATGGGTGAATATCAAACATGATATACGCGCCATTACTTTTAAGAATTCTCTTTATATTGTTGTACATGGAGTTTAAATCATTAATCCATACATGGACTCCATTCGATGTATATACAAAATCATATTCATCACTTTTAATGTTACTTAGTTGCGTTGTATCATCGCATATAAATTCAATATCCCATCCATTTTTCCGAGCCAAGTTCGAGCTATTTTCTATTTGTCTTTCTGAAATATCGCACGATGTAACCCTTGCTCCCATTAAATGAAAAGCGAAGACTGCATGGTTATCTCCACTTGAAGGAACACATACTTTCTTACCAGCCAAATTAGGCATCGCCTTATTTATCATTGAATATGTTGTACGATGAAATGCCGATTCAGGGATCTGCATTATTTTTTCTATTACCTTATCTGTTCTATGTCTTTGATACCATGTTTCGGACCATTCATTCCATATTCCTCTTACATTTTCCATTAGAGTACCCACCTTTATGAAATTTGTTATTAAAATTATAGCAAGACAGAAACTTTTTAAATTTATAATAATCAACTAGAAAATAAATTTTACACAAAAAGTCGCACCGGATCCGATGCGACTTTTTGTATCCATTATTTTTTAGAGTAAATGATCTTTCTTATACTATGGTAAGAGAGACAGAACGTATCTGATAATTCATCAAAAGAAGAACCGTTTAAATACCCTTCGCGGATTTCTTCATTTCCATCATCCAAATATTTTCTACTCCCTGAATTTTGGCCCCACTTTTTATGCATTTCCTCAGGGGAGGGGATATATATTATTCCACCTTTTACATACTTCTGTATTTCCTTAAGTAATTCTTCTGGAAAGACGGTAACTGCATTCGCATATTTCATTTTAGCTCTGCTCCTTAAAATTTTTTTTGTTTTAAGGGGCAAAGTCTATACTATAAACAAAAGAGAATCATTTCACTATGGCGGCAACTTATTTCTAGCTCCATACAAACAACCGCCGTTGTTCATAGTTTAGACTTTGCACGGAGCCACTTCTTGTCGTTTAGATTTTGAACGAAGCCAATCATTATCATCATACCGCCATAACCTCCTTTTTTACGTGAATTAAAGATAAACTTCTCTTAACCTTTTTAATTAATTCGATAGTATTTCTCAACTATCTGTCCCGTTTAATCATCTAAACTGTATTGTTTGTTGTTCATAATGTCGTCGATAACCAGACTGATTTCATCAACATTTTTCCGATCTGTATCGAGCAAATATTTCCTATTTAAACCTGATTCATTAAATTCTTGGATTAAGATCAGGCACCGTTCCCCCATCTGGTGTTCGGGTATTCTCAACTGGTCTCTTTTTAAAAGAGTCTCATGATCAGTCATTAGTACCACATAGACCACATTCTGGGTTAAATCCATCAACTTGTCTCTTAGCCAATATGCCTCATCTGGAAAAGTAACATAATCTATTACAACATCAATCCCATTGAGAACGAAATTTCGAGTAAGACTTAAGATATTATTCCAAATGAGGGCCAACTCGGATTTGCTTTCCCAAGGCTTTTGTCGACCCCTAACGTGTATATGACTTACATCGTCACCTGAGATATATGCACTGTTTTTTTAAGCGTCCACTAGTGCAGTGGAAGTCGTTGATTTCCCTACTCCTGCTGGTCCTGACAATATATAAACAGTTTGCATTAACAAATCTCCCTCTTCAAAGTACATCAACCCCATGGGATATTGTACCATATTTGTTATAGGCCTATTGTGAAATCCTCCCGTTACTTTAATAAACAAAATAGGAGCTGCCGCGATGCAGTCCCCTAAACTATCGTTCTGCGTTACTTCAATGGCTTGGCTTTACACCATTTCACTTACTTGAATCCGGCCATTCATCTCCTTCTCTTCTGCAAACCCAATCAAAATACATTTCGGAGCCAAATGGTTCTGTTGCCATCTTTACCCCGTTCTTTGTAATTTCAAAGTCTTCAAGGTTAATCTGATCCGTTAAATAAACAAGAACATCATGGATTCCACCATCGCGAGCAGATTGAGCAATTATTGCAAATACCTCTTTTTGTTCAGTACTTAGCTCGCCTAGACTTTGTTGACCTTTTCATTCTCAACCGTTTTAGGCCAGCCATCTCCCATTATCCAGCGAGGGAGAACCACCTTGGCGTAGCTTGACTAAATCATCAATGAATATTTTATAAAGTTCTAATGCTTCTTGGTCCATTCGCTTATCCCCCAAGTTTATGTAATATCAGGTTTATGAACTTCTATATCACTTATATTCAGCTCTCGTTTTCCGTTAGGTTAATACGTATTGGGTTAATTCTCCTAAGTCATCAATAATTACATCAGCGTTGACATCTGAAGATACTGTATTGTTTCTTTTCCAAGCTGTTTTAAAACCTACAGCACAACTCGCTCTTATATCATTTTCAKGGTGGTCTCCTACAAATAGGGCGTCTTCAGCTTCAACACCGAGTTTAGATAATGCTCTTTTAAAAATTGCGGGATCAGGTTTTTGTAACCCCTCCCATTCCGATATAAGAACCTCATCGAATAAATGGCTGATACCCAATGCTTTGAAATTGTCATATTGGAATTGCCCATAACCATTAGAAACAAGTGCTATCTTGACCCCGTTATTCTTTAGCTGGCTAAGCATATTCATCAAATTAGGAAAACCTATACAATGCCTTTGAAATCCACTCACATAATCGCTTAGCAGTTCCTCCCAATCTATTTCCAGGATAGAGAACTCAGCTATAAGCTGTTGGTAAACTTTATCTTTCCAAACGTACCCATGGTTGTCTAGCTCTATGAAACGTTGCACAAAAGTATCTTTATCGACTACTCGAAATTGCGAATAGCGATTGTACTGGTCACGAACAAATAATAAAAGTGAAGTATCTCGGTCCAATAAGGTACCATCTAAATCAAAAAGCACTGCTTTAATATTCAAATCACACAGCCCCTTCAACAACATTCATATACTAATACGACGGGAATCATGCGTAATCCTTACATTTGGAACTAACCTCCCTCTATGAGGAATAGATTTTCTTTTAAATACTCTCTAAATCTTAGGATTTCGATGCTTTGCTAAAGGTTAGGGACAACGTGCCTATGGGATAATATTGAGTTAGATGAAAAAACTGGGTGTGGAAATATAAAWGAATGCCTCCACTTAGCCACTTGCCAAAAAAAAGTGGTTATTTAGGAATAATATGGTTGCACCTATGGATCTCCACATGTCTCATGGAGGTCAACCCTCCCATGTCTCACAGAGTCTACGCTCCCACATTCCTTCATTCAACCTGTCCA
>NZ_JBFRGR010000071.1:0-8598 GCF_052115445.1 Paenibacillus sp. 2RAB27 | reverse complement strand
CTCTTACTGCCAAGCTGCGCTTGAATCACGGTTCCCTCTGGAGCCACACCAAGCTTTGCCTGGGTAGCTGCAATCGTTCCACTGGTACTCTGAACACCAGCCTTTACCTTGAAGATTAGGTTCAGAACCGGCGTACTGGCTCCAGATATCCCTCCCCCMGTATTAGCGGTGATGAGTCTCACTTTCCCAGCGGTGGCTTTGTCCTCTGTCACGATCTGGATGTTGTTGTTTGCACTTGCCGCACTCACATAATCAAATACGTTGGAATCATAAGACAGGGTGATGTCCTGGGCATAAACACTTTCTGTCACATTGTTCAGGCTAACTCCCACTGTAAAGCTGCTTCCAGGGTTCACCATGCTGTTTGCTGAAATTGCAGCTGTTGCTGTTACTTCTTGGGCTTGCTTATTGATGTTTACGGTATAAGCTTTTTCTGTTACTCCATCTTCGGCTACCACTCTAATATTCAAATTCGTCGTGTCGGATTGTAAAGTTACTTTTCTTTCTACTGTATCGTCAATTAAAATATTATTAACATAAACCAATGCATTCGCATTTTCAGGAGTAAATTTAACTAATGCCTCTGTAGAATTATTAGGAACAGCAATTGCATACTTATTATCTATCCATGTTGCTGTCGTTCCACCTACAGTAACCCTCTGAAGATTCGAGCTATTGTTATAGTCTTTCAAAATTGAAACAGTTCCGAATAATCTGCCAACGTAATTTGAGCCTCTGTTGGCAAACTTTACAGTTACTTTTGTTTTTCCTGCTATCAAATTTGCCGGGATTTGATACCTTACATCATAAAATTGATCTGGGGTTTGGGCTGCTATGGTTTCTTCTTTAATTAGATTACCATCAACATATACATTAAAGGTTCTTCCTTTATCACCGCTATAGTATCTAGTGGAAATGTAGTTACTTACTGATGGATCAACTACCAAATCATAACTTAGCCAGGCAGCTCCCGTTGATCCAGCCCAAGCTTGACGGTACTGTTCCCCCCCAAAAGAACCTCCTCCGGTATTTCCTTGCAGGTTATGTGCCAATTCGTGCTGGTCATTTGTTATTTGCACTTCATCGATCTTGGCAATTGCCTTTTTAGCCGCAGTCTTTCTGCTCAAAATATTTTTCTGGAAAGTCGGAGAATCACTTGCAGATAAATAGAAGTAGATCCCATATCTTTCCTTGTACAATGAGTAATATGGCGTAAACTTCAAATGATTGTCTTCATCCGTATTCCGCAGAGTGAATTCTAGCTTTCCTTCTGTCTTGACCAAATTGTTTTTGACATTATGGATCCAGTCATTCACATTACCATCCTTAATAAGGATATAATCCTTAAAAGTAACGCCCGCAGGCAAATTTGCTTTCTGTGAAGCAAGATGTGGAATCGCAACCATTTGCTCTGTTCCAAGACCTGCACTTAAAACAAGAGGACCATAAGTAAATGCTGCCGCCTCAGGATTATCTTTAAGAGTTGATACTTGTACTTCCAAAGGGAACGTCAATTCAACAATATCCCCTATCTTCCATACTCGATTTATCGCCATATATCCGTTCACTGCTTCCACATTCAATGTTGCCCCGTTTATCGTCACAGCAACCTTTTGACCTTTTGCAATCCAATCTGGTGATCTAAATTTAATATTAACAGCCTCGGAAGGTGCAGCGTTTATTTTAAATGTCGCTTTATCGCTTTGAGGTATGTCTGCTTGCTGTGTCAATTGAAGACCTTTTTCAGCCCAGTTCAGTTTTGAGCCTACGTACATGTTGACATAAAGATCTTCTTCAGTATGATAATATAAACTGTCATCCAGTTTTGTATAGCTTTCCATACCGCTTCCTGTATCACACCAGAAACTATCGAACTCTGTAGAAAATACTTTGAAGTATCCTGTTCCCATGGGCTTAAAGTACGTACTCATACCGGTTTCCGGATTAATGGACGACATAATCTCATTTTGCAAAGTCTTTTCATAATAATTTGCATATTTGATATTTCCAGTAAGCCTGAACAACTCTCTAGTAAGCTTTAACATGTTGTAGGAATTACAAGTTTCATCGTTTATGTTATTCCTGTAGTTATCAAATTGCCCGGGTTCTCTAAAATGCTCATTTTCGCTATTCCCACCTGTTACATAGGTATGGTCGTTGATCACCATCTCCCAAAAATTCTCCGCTGCTTTTAAGTAAAACGACTCCGCTTCACCTAATGTCCGATAACGATTCAATGCGCCAATAAACTTAGGAATTTGTGTATTTGCATGCTTATTTGCCAATACGTCTTGACCATTTACGATTGAAGTAAACAGGGAATCTTCATCAAACATATGAGCTGCCGTTAAATGATTCGCACTATTGGTATATTTATACAATTCATACAAAGCGTCGTTTATACCGCCATATTCTATATTCAATACCCTTGTATGAGTAGCATCATCCCATGTTTGAGTTCTGTTATACGACCAATCTCCCAACTTACTTGCAATCTGCAAGGCGTCTCCATTTCCTTCGTATTTATAAATATCTACAAGCCCAGTAATAATCTTATGCATCGTATACCATGGTACCCAGCTTTGCCCTTCGATCTTTCCTTCAATAACATCAAAATGTGTTTCCGGCGTAGCGAACAGATATCCTTTACTGCTTGCATTTTGACATGCTTTCAATTCACTGATAATGTAATCTATCTTGCTCTTTATTTGCGTATTCAGTGTCGTGTTATTTATCGTTTGTTTGTAAGCCTGCGATAACGCTGTCATATAATGCCCCAATGTATGCCCTCTAAGATAGCTCCAATTGCCTTCCCAACCGTTGTAAAGCTCTGCTTTCTTAGGTAAACCTGCTACTGTTCTAAATCCCGACAAAAGGCGATCCGGATCAAGTTTTAATAAATATTCAACCTCTTTATTGAATGCATTCACATAATAAGGGTCTGTAACGTCTACCTGCTCGATGTCAAAATTTTTGATCTTTGCAGAATCACCTAAATATTTACTGGTTTTTACGACTATTGAAAATACTTTGGTTAACGTTACTGAACCATACGTTATAGTAGCTTGTATTGTAACCGGAGTATCTACCCCTGGGTCTGTAACCACCCCGGTGTTTGAAATAACGTTTGTATTTGAAGAACTCCACGAGATTATACTTCCACTTACACCTTTTGTCGGGAAAGTAAGATTACCTCTCGTTGTCTCAGGCAAAATGATTGCATCTTTGTCTTGTTGTGCAAATTTACTCTCGTCTATTACGCCGCCTTCCGCTTTATAAACGTCACGGATAGCTTCATCTGTCGCAGCTACACTGTAAATCTTGAATTCATCCAAATTCAGTTTTGAATAGCCCCCGCCATATAGGGGTGAGTTAAAACCTAAATATTTATGATCCGTATTATTTGCTGCAATGCTGCCGCCCTGTTTATTATATGAAACCTTTTGAGCAATACCGTTACGATAAATACCCACATTTTTTGTTGCGTTGTCATAAGTAACCGCGATATGGGTCCACTCTCCAACTGGATAGAATGAGCTCCGATCCCCTGTAACATACGCTTCCTGTATACTAGTTCCTGTGGACAGTTTTAATGGAACTGTATCACTCAGTATGCTTAAATACCATCCTTCTCCCATCCAATTGCCACTAGGCTTGTTCCACATGATCATGTTTTCGCCTGTTAACGTGGAATCGGGTTTCACCCAGAAGGATACAGTCAGGTTTTGGGGCTGTAATGCCGATGACGTGCCTAAATCAATATAATTATTGGTTCCATTTAGTTGTAAGGCTTTACCAACTTTACCATCCACATATTTTGGGGTGCCATTTAATACCCCTTGAACCGCATTACTAGAGGAATCTGAAATATTATTTTCAAACTTTAACTCCAGTTGTTTTGAATCATTTAACGCTGCTGCATATGTCGGACTCGTGAACACGGAAAAACCTAAAATAAGATTTGCCATCAATGTTAAGGCTATAATGTTAGGTACCGTCTTCTTAATTGATTTGTTTTTACCTTTTTGAGGTTTCATTTACATTTCTCCTTGTGAATTTATTTTTAAATTGTGTACCACAATGAAGTACTGACTTTATTAGGCGGCCGATTTAAGTTTAGATGTTCATTTCGGCCGCCTTTGAAACAAATGGTTAGCAACGCTGCTATAACTTATTGGATCTTGGATGCCACAAACGCAAGATCGTTAATATCGATCTTATTATCGTTGTTCATATCAGCAATCTTGGCTGTCGCCCAGTCTGTTCCAGTAGAATTCTTACCATAATAGTATGCAACCATTGCCAGGTCGCCTACATTGATGCTTCCATCCTTGTTGAGGTCTGCGGACTTCATAACTGCTGCCTTGAAGGTATCTACTGCACTGCCCAGCGCTGTTACGCTACTATCAACCTGGGACTGTATCGCACTTTGATTGTCTTTTACAGCTTTTGCTGCGTTGAGGGCAACACCGAAAGCATCCTTGGCTGCCTGCGGGTATTGACCGGCCGCTGCACCAACAACTGCTGCGTCATACAAACTCTGTGCACTCGTAATGACTGATGTCAACGCTGTCTTATCAACAACTACTTCAATATTTCCTACTGAAATGCTCTTACTGCCAAGTTGCGCTTGAATCACGGTTCCCTCTGGAGCCACACCAAGCTTTGCCTGGGTAGCTGCAATCGTTCCACTGGTACTCTCAACACCAGCCTTTACCTTGAAGGTTAGATTCAGAACCGGTGTACTGGTTCCAGTTATTCCCCCTGCGGTATTGGCTGTAATGAGTCTAACTTTTCCGGCAGTGGATTTATCCTCTGTCACGATCTGAATGTTGCCCGTTGCACCTGCCGCACTTACATAGTCAAATACGTTGGAATCATAAGACAAGGTAATATCCTGGGCATAAACACTTTGTGTCACGTTGTTCAGGCTAACCCCCACTGTAAAGCTGCTTCCAGCTTTCACACTGCTGTCTGCTGAAAGTGCAGCTGTAGGCACTAGTGGCTGCGGCCATACTGGATCTGTGGTTGCATTGCTTGTGGTTAAATAGATTCGGTCGATGGCGAGGCCGTCTTCCCTTCCCCAAAAGTTCAATTCATGCACGCCAGCGGTGACATTCAAAGTAGCTCCGCCAAACATACCACCACTAGAACCACTGATATTAGCCCATTTAAACTGACCACCGCTAACACCTTCAATACCATTGGTCGTGAATTTATACTGATTGTCTAATCCAACGTGGACGGAGTCCGAATCGTAACCGAGAGTCTTAACAAGTATCCAAACATTGTAGGTTCCTGCGGTCGTAAAGTTGATTTTATAACCTAGTCTGGAATTGACTGCAAGAGACGCTGCATCCGTAGCTGACGCAGTGAACCCATTATTAGGCCCAAAAAACATAGCTTTCGTGGACTGTCCGTCAACAAGCGACCAGGTATGGCCACTTATAGTGCCATTTACATAGGCATTGGCAGTGTTTTCTGCTGCTGTTTCTGCCACAATGGCCACTATGGGAGGGGTATTGACAGATACAGTAATTTGGCCTGTTGCAGCTTCACCTAATACTCCCTTGAAACTTACCGCAACATTGGTTGTTCCGCTTGCTTTAGCCGTTATTGTACCGCCCGCAACATCTGCGATAGCAGGACTTGGATTGCTATAGGTTGCTGTTGTTGTTACATCTTCTGTGTGTCCATCATAATACTCAGCTGTTACTTTAAATGTTGCTGTTTTGCCAGATTCCAGAGCAACTGAAGCATTGTCGACTGTAATCGTTTTCACCGTCTGTTCATTCTTCAAGTCTTTTACAAGCATATTAAGTGTATCTGTTTTTCCGCCATAGCTTACGTCGATGCTTGTTGAGCCATAGCCCATACCGGTTACAACTCCGTTGTTGACACTTAAAATACCGCTTTGTACCGGATTTGCAGCTGCCTGAGAAGTAACATCTACACTTGTTCCATCCGTGTATATGGCTGTAACCTTTATGCTTGCCTTGTTGGTTCCGGAAACAATATCAATCTTTTGTTTATCGATGGATGCGTTGATTGCAACTAGATCATGAACAGCTGTCTTTTGCCCGAACTGCCAATAATCTACCTTGAAAAGATTACCTGTTGATGCACCCCTGAATACCATATATAGATCATGGACTCCTGTAGCACCTAAAACACTTGTTGCTTTTGTTTTCCAAACATTGTCTCCACCTGTGTTGGAAATAGGAAGCGTCCCAATCAATGGGCCATCTGCAGCATCAAGATGCAGTTCTATGGTTCCGCCGCCTGAACCACTTGCAACACTAGCTGCATATGTTCCAGCACCTGTAGCGCCAAAATCAACAGCCTCAACTTTTATATAATCTCCGTTATCAATACTACTTACATTCATTCCGCCTTGGCTGGATGGTTCTGTTGTTATACCGGATTCCCAGGCTATTGTTTCGGCTTCGTTTCTGGTATATGGGTTTAGATTGTTCGCACTGCTAGCGACACCTTCTGATGTCATATTAAATGATGGAATTGTACCGTCGGCATTATATAAGAATTTTTCTATACTAACAGAACGTTTGTAGCTTCCCCCTCCCAGCAAACCAACCTTGTGATAGAAAAAGTAGGAGTCTCCTTTAAAATCAATAATACCCGGATGGTTTGTAGAACTACTGCCTTGTTGAGGCATGACTACCCCTCTATACGTCCATGGTCCAGTCGGGCTAGTACTTGTCGAATAACGAATCGATTCCGGAAAACCGGACGCATAAGCCAAGTAGTATAGTCCATTACGTTTATATATCCAGGGGGCTTCTTCGTAATCTGGTCCAAATGCTTCTGTTGTTAATGGTACTGCAGAGATTGAACCGTTCAGCGAAATCATATCTTCGTTTAGCCTTGCATAATACAAGGCGTTATTACCCCAATACAAATAGGCCTGACCCTCATCATCAATAAATACCGTCGGGTCAAGATCATCCCATGAATGACTTGCATATGTGGTCATATCATTCGTAACAAGAGGCGCACCAATTGCATCCTTAAAAGGACCTGTGGGACTGTCTGATACAGCAACTCCTATGGCTATTCCTCCTTTACCAGATATCGTAGAAGAAACCGCTACATAGTAGTAAAACTTTCCATTTCGGTAAATAACCTGTGCCGCATTGGCATCCTGAGTCTGGTTTGCCCATTTAAATGCAGTGACATCCAGTACAGAACCATGATCGGTCCAATTCACCATATCTGTTGAAGAATAACATTTCCAATCAACCATTTTATAGGAAGTTGTAGCTACATCCAGATCATGCCCAGTATAAAGATACACAGTACCGTCGTACACCAATGGAGCAGGGTCAGCGGTATAAACGGTTTGTACGACTGGGTTATCTGCAAAGGTTACAGACGAAAAAATCGTTGAAGCAATAGACATTATAGATAAAAGGCTAAAGATTTTTTTCATGAACAAATCTCCTCCATAGACATATAGAATGGATATGGACTGGGAGATAAAGAATCCCCGTCCATATCCTTACATAATGAATCTTTTAGTCTATCTTGGATGCATCAAACGCAAGATCATTAATAACAATTTTATTATCGTTGTTCATTTCAGCAATCTTGGCTATGTCTCACCATCTGAATCACGGTTCTCTCCGGAGTCACGCCAAGTTTTGCCTGAGTTCCTCCCACTTTCGCTCAATCTAAAAAATAATGTTTGACCATTTGTACGAATAGACATTGGCGTTTTCATCAATGAGACTGCCAAACCTGTAGTGGCCCATGGCGACAGAAAGCGCTGAAGGTTCTATTTGCTGAAAAGCTGCAAGAAATGATGAAGGCAGAGCTCGACACGCATTTGCCTATATTCTTAGGAAGTATTTACCAAACACTTCCGAAATCACCTCCTTTACCTCCATCCAGCGAGAGTCTATCTTGTTAATACTTGCACTTATTAGCTGCCTTGAAAGCGGTTTCCATAATTATATCCTAGAATATTCAGGAAAAAAATGTAATTTCCTTATTCGAAAGTGTAATTTATACAACCGCAAGATCACTAATATCAATCTTATTATCGTTGTTCATATCAGCAATCTTGGCTGTCGCCCAGTCTGTGCTATTGGAATTCTTACCGTAATGGTAAGCTACCATCGCAAGATCACCTACATTGATGCTTCCATCCTTGTTGATGTCTGCCGACTTATTAACTTGCGCCTTGAAGGTATCTACTGCACTGCCTAGTGCTGTTACAGCATTGTCAACTTGGGATTGTGTCGCACTTTGGTTGTCCTTGACAGCTTTCGCTGCATTGAGGGCAACACCGAATGCATCTTTGGCTGCCTGCGGGTATTGACCTGCCGCTGTACCAACGACTGCTGTATCATACAAGCTCTGTGCACTCGTAATGGCTGTTGTCAATGCCGTCTTATCAACAGCCGCTACAATAGCTCCTACTGAAATGCTCTTACTGCCAAGCTGCGCTTGAATCACGGTTCCCTCTGGAGCCACACCAAGCTTTGCCTGGGTAGCTGCAATCGTTCCACTGGTACTCTGAACACCAGCCTTTACCTTGAAGATTAGGTTCAGAACCGGCGTACTGGCTCCAGATAT
>NZ_JBFRGR010000070.1:0-8818 GCF_052115445.1 Paenibacillus sp. 2RAB27 | reverse complement strand
ATTCAACAGTGCTTCAAGCAAGTTCTTGAGCCCATAGCTGAAGCCCAATTCTACAACCATAGCTATGGTTTCAGACCCCTTCGATCAGCACACCATGCCATGGCAAGAGTACAGTTTCTCATCAATCAGGCTTCGATGCATTATGTAGTAGACATCGACATATTGGGATTCTTCGACAACGTCAACCATACGTTGCTTTTGAAGCAGCTTTGGAACATGGGCATTCAAGATAGAAAGGTTCTAGCCTGCATTTCTAAAATGCTAAAAGCTGAAATCGAGGGGGAAGGGATACCTTCAAAAGGTGTGCCACAAGGCGGTTTACTGTCAACACTGCTCTCGAATATTGTACTAAATGACCTAGATCACTGGGTCGCAGGTCAATGGGAACTCTTTCCGCTGAGAAAACCTTTCAAATCAAGAACTGGCGAAAGGGCTGCGAAAATACGCTCAAGTCTGAAAGAAGGCTATCTGGTGCGTTACGCCGACGACTTCAAAATCATATGTAGAGATTGGAGATCGGCCMAGAGGTGGTATCATGCGGTAACTCTGTATCTCAAAGATCGCCTGAAACTCGATGTCTCTCCGGAGAAATCACAAATCATTAATTTGCGAAAGAGAGAGTCAGAATTTCTTGGTTTTACAATCCGAGCAAACAAAAAAGGTCAAAAACGAGTAGCGCATACGGGTATAAAAGTGGGGAAAAAGCAGAAAATCAAAAACGAAGCCAAGAAACACATTCTCAAAATGAGGACTTCGCCAACGGCTCTAAACGCTGCACGGTTCAACAGCTTTGTTTTAGGAATTCACAACTACTTCAATCGGGCAACACATGTAAGTGTTGCGTTCTCACGTCTTGCCTACGATCTGCGAGCTTTCATGTACAATCGTCTCAAACAAATCGGGAAATATGAGCATCCTGCAAACCCACCGCCAACGTACAGTAAATTTTACAGCTTGGGATACAGGACTTTTAAAATAGGAGATGTTTATTTATATCCTCTAGCCAACGTGAAAACAAAGAATACGATGGGTTTCAGTACAGGGCTCTCGCTCTTTACCACAGCAGGTAGAGAACAGATACACAAGAAGCTTCGACCAGATTTACGTCAGGAAATTTACTTACTAACGAAATCTAGCATCCCGAATCAAAGTGTTGAATATATGGACAATCGAATTAGTCGGTACAGCATGAAGATGGGGAAATGCGAAATTACAGGCATGTATCTCTTCGCATCCGATGTTTACTGCCACCACTATATTCCGTTGCACTTAGGTGGGAATGACAAGTTTAATAATTTGCGAATCCTCCACAAAGAGGTAGGGCAACTWATCCTYCAAACACAWAAAGAGACGATTGACGWACTCAMRAATARACTKGGYTTAACGGAATTGATGATGSWYCAGATCAACAAATACCGTGAAAARTATGYATTAGRACCAGTTTAACATCCCGAATCAATGAGTAACGAGGAAGTTATGATTTAGTAAATTCAGTTAGATGGACCGCGGAGTGCTTGGAAACTGGCACGCTCCGTGCGGAGCAGGGGAAAAGCTGGAGATCACATCAAATGCTTACCTATTGCAAACCTATAGTTCAATCACGACATGACGGCTGCCGTTATCTGTTAAAGTAACGGGCAGCATATCTGACCTCCACCTCATGGATAGGTTAAATGAAGGAATGTGGGAGCGTAGACTCTGCGAGATGTGGGAGGGTTTGCCGCCATGAGCACATGTGGAGATCCAAAGGTGCAACTATAGATTACCATACCATCCGTTTTTTACATCAGGTGGTTTAGGTAGAGAGTTTTTCTGCCCTCAACATATCCATAAATTTCTTCCTCTACAACTTCAAACCATTGAAATGTTATCTGATAAAAGCTATTTTGGTCAAAAGCTGAGAAAACGAGAGCATTTAAGAGTAAAGCGTTTCTCCATAGAGGGAGTTTAGCGTGGTGATTGCGGGTTACAAGTTCAATTCGCATGTGTTAAAATATTCCATATAGTGATCAAAGTGATGATGCAAAGCACGTGGCTCTGAAAGTAAGGGTGGTACTACAAGATTGATATGGAAAGATCTATTTTTGAATCGAAAGGTTACAAGATAGGAATTATTGCTAKGGCTTAAAAGTGTATTTAACATAAAAGAAAACCATACTGATAGTACATGGAGCCAGACTATCCCAGGAGACGTTAGGCTGGCTTGTTAAATCACATCATGAATTCTTCAAATGAGGTGTATTTGCGGAGAACGCAAATTAGAAGTAATTAGAAATTCCCGAAAAAATTAATGATACTCAAACAGGTTGAGGTGTGACAGGTATCGGTAATAAAATTCAAAGACAATTTACAAAAGAGATGAAAAAAATTGCAAGGCAAGAGTCACGAAGAAAAGATAGATTTTATAGCTTTTTGGAAAGAGATATTATTTCTGGATACTACTCTATTAAGAAGAAAGAGACCAACAAGTTTGTCTTGTACTTTATTAAGATAATGCAATATATAATGAGTGCATTTATTCTTGTTTTTGGAATGTTGTTGGCATTTGCGATTATAAACCTTCAATTATCAGGGGCATTTTTCTTATTAACTTTAATTTCACTAACCTTATTACTTTTTGGATTTATTCATCCTAATATTATATGGGCTGCTCACAGGAGAATTCCAAGAAAAAGGGTGTTGAAATTATTTGGCATTACAACAATAACATGCGTATTTGTTGGTATAGTATTAGAGGTAATAACTTAATAAAGGACAGAAAGAACTGTTGAAGCATCGTTTTGAAGGCTGGGACATCTTATAACACCATATTCACGCTGAGGGGCTTACGCCCATGAGGTGGCATTATGTACGCTTATAAAAGTATCCATTCTGAAAATTATACGAGGAGAATAAAGTCGAAGGTTTTAGAACAGTACTTCCGATCAAATATTGAAATAGACAGGTGGCCAGTATGAAAATCAAAAAGTACGGGAGTGACAGAGAGCATATTTTAAAAGATTTATTGAATTTGATGGTACCCGTACAAGGGGGAACCATTGAATTACGCGATTATATTAATATGAATAAATGGCTTAGTTCTGATTACACTTTATCAGACCCTGGAAGCAATAAAAAGGATATTACATGGACTGAAACGATCGAACCCTTCCATGTCATGAAGTATCCAGTAACACAGCAATTGTATCATTTTGTCATGCATGAAGAAGAAGTAGAACCGAATGTGAATAACCTGCCAATTACGGAAGTTTCGTGGATAGATTCGCTTGCCTTTTGTAACGAATTGTCCAGAATGCTTGGCAGGACGGAATGCTACACATTCGCAAATGAAAGCGAGAACACGATATACAACAAAAAAGCGAATGGCTTTCGATTACTATCAGACGCTGAATGGCAGTATGCGTGCAAAGCGGGAACGACGGGATATAGGTATGCAAGAATTGATCAAATTGCATGGTATCTAGAAAACGCCAATGGTTCACCTCAACAAGTCGGAAAACTGCTTCCTAATCCATGGGGGCTTTTTGATATGATTGGGAATGTCTGGGAATGGTGCTGGGATCTATACGATTCTGAACGATATGGGAACTATAGAGTCTTCCGGGGAGGCAGTTGGGCAGAAGTTGAGAACAATTGTGGTTCTACGAGTAGAAGGAAAAGCATGCCGGATTTCAAGATAGATGATCTTGGTTTTAGAATAGCACTTACATCACATAGTTAAAGCGAGTTTAGCTTCCAGCAGAAATTTACTTGTTAACCATCTGATTGGGTTATTTTAAAAGATGCAGAATCTTTGGAGGTGGTAATATGACTGCTATTGCATATTATCTTTATGCCATAGTCTCAAGTGGTTATTATGGGAAGCAGGATTGGCAGGATTGGGCAGACAAACGTATTCTTAGAGAAACTCATGTAGAGGATTGGTTAATAAGTCTCTCTTTGGCAAGAGACATAGCAACAGTTCAAAGCATACTAAGTATATTGATGGTTTCCGAAAGGTACATTGTAAGTAATCCCCCTAATCTTAATGATACAACTCTTGGGTTTTGCTACTTAAGATATTTAGATTCTAAGTTATCCTCTGAGAGAGTTGTTGTTTAAGTCTGGGGTTGAAACGGATGGCGCAGGTTCAATTGAATGTGAAGTGTTTTATACTCTTCTTAGTGAACTAGAAAAGGGTATGCATATTGAAGAAGACATCAGTTTTCTGAAAAGTATATCCGAAATGTATGAACCATTTAAAGTAATTGCTGAGAAACAAAAAAATATTGTGGAGACATATTAGTTGCAGTTCCTCTATTGTTTGTTAAAGTAACAGTGGAGAGACTTGAAGAGAGGGTTTTTGGATGAATGTTTTAGAATGGTTGGAAAACTGGTATACAGTTAATTGCGACGKGGATTGGGAGCATTGTTACGGAGTTAAAATTACAACTCTTGATAATCCGGGATGGGTATTGACATCCGATTGGAAGGAACACATCTTGAAGATATCAATTTCGAAACTTTGAAGATGGATCGTTCGGATCTTGATTGGGTTTACTGTGATGTTAGTGATAATTTATTTAGGGGTAGAGGCGGAAGTAATAACTTAGAGGAATTGATTGTTATTTTCCAGAAATGGTCTACCTTAAGTGAAAATAGTTTGCAAGAAGTACTTCAAAACTATAGCTCAATGAGGGAAAGGGGTAAGAATATTGAGAGTGCAATGCCCTTGTTGCGACAATTTTACTTATGCCGACATGGAAGAGGCTTTCTTTGAAATCTGTGAGGTATGCTTTTGGCAATATGATGGAACGGCACATGATAAGCCTGAAAAAATAATTGGTGCAAATCGCATTTCTTTGAATCAGGCTAGAGTAAACTTCCATAAATATGGTGTTTGTAAGGAACAATTCAAAGGAATGGTAAGAGAACCTTTAGAAGAAGAACTTCCAATTAACAACGCTAAATAAATTTAACTTAGAGTATGGTAACACAATTATAATAAGCTCCTTGTTGAGCTAACGAAAGAACGATAGCTAAACATTTTGAGGACTGCAACGTGGCAGCACTCCACTATGTTAACGGGTAGATTTGATGGACAATTGGAAGGAATCTGGAAACAAAGTGGAGAATAAAAAGTACTCTAAGTAATTGCATTAAAAGGAGGTTTTTGTGGATTGTGGATCACAAAAAAAATTTACTTTACGGAGTATTAGCTGGTGTAATTCTTCTATTATTAAATAATTCGATAGCACTTCATACAATACAAAATCTCTTCGATAGCATGCCAATTGCTTATATTACAGTTAGATGCCTACTCTCTATCTTTTCTTTTATCGGTATTTTAACGGTGGCTTATTGCTCGATCGAATTGATAATAGAAGTTTTTAAATTCAGAAAGCAAAGATGACGGTTAAATTGTTCATCTCCGCGGCCAACAGCTGCTCTTTTGACTTTAAGCTAAAGGGAGGATAGTTAGAAGAGATTTGAGTAGCCGATGAAAGGAAGATAACATGAGTAAAATTACTGGGTTAATTAGAGAACCGAGTTCACTTTTAAATTGCGAAGTTTATCCTGCATCGGGTTTACCAAAACTACGTTCTTCTCATATGTTGCCAATCGATCTTGAAGAATTTTATAAAGAGTGTGGTGGTATGCAGCTTTTCAATGATTCTGATTTCCCGTATCGAATAATCCCAGCAACAGAAATTAATTTGGCTAATTTAGAGATACTTGGTGAAGAAGTGGAAGATGATATATCCAATAACTGGTACACACTTATTGATTGTGACAATGGTGATTTTGTTACAATTGATTTACACCCTGAACGCCTCGGAAGGTGTTACGACAGTTTCCATGAGACACATGGTTTAATTGGGGATACACCGATTATTGCTATGTCATTCACAGAGCTTCTGCAACAACTTTTGCAACATAAGGGCAAACTGATCTACTGGTTAGATGAGAGTTTTGTTGCGTTAGGTGACGCATATGACAATAATGATTAAACTAACTGAGAACGTTAGCTCAACATGAACATTAACAGGCCGCCGCATATCAATAAGAAGGAGTGTGGAAAGTATGTTTCATGTAAAAGATATTTTATCCGATCAGTTATTAGCAAATGCTAATGACCCTAGTTGGTACCTACCATTTTMAGCCGCAGTTGAAAATTTGTCAGAGGAAGTAGCGTTTTGGAAACCTAGTGAAGATAGTAATAGTATCGCTGAAATTGTGCAGCATTTACTTTATTGGAATGAAACTTGGCAAACTAGATACCAGAAATCTCATGTCAATGCTGTGCCTTCCATAGGAAATAATAATAAAAGTTTTATAGTTCCCAAAGATCAAAATTTCACTGACTTAAAAGAACGATTATTAGAGGTGCTTTTAAAATGGCAAGATCTACTTACTGAAGGAAAAGTCGAAAGTGATGTGAATGGTTTCCCAATGGCTGCCAAGTGGTGGGAGATACTCGGAAATGTGTCTACTCATAATGCATATCACATTGGTCAAATCTGTTACATTCGGAAGTTACAAAAGAGCTGGAGAGTAGATGCAAACTAAGAAAAATTACCTAAAATAATTAGTGAAGGAGCTTGCAAGCGGCAGCTCCTTTTTTGTTCATTCAAGTAACTGGCAGCATAGTTCAGCTTATAGAGTCAAATGTTTTCCTTTTTAATTGGGAATATTACCTCCTAAAGGGGGTTGATTATTGTTGAAAATATTAGATCGCTTGTTATTCCTTGTAATTGCATTTAGTCTTTTTTTTGCTCAAACAGTTGGTGCAACAGATGGAGCAGAAGTATTCGATATCAAAAAAGATGAGATAATCCTTACAATTAGAAACTCAAATTCGTTGCAGAACCAGGTTAAAGAATGGTTGTCCTCTGCAAATGGCGCGGTAGGATCCTTTAGAATCGAACCAAGTGAGGGCATAGCCATTAAGATCACGCTTATGCCCCCTTACAAAATTAATAACGATTGGATTAATGGAACAGTTACAGAAGTAGTGATGTTTATTAGCCCATCCAAAACTTATTTTCCAACTCTACTCGTATTTACGAAAGAAAAAGGTCTTATTGCTGTCCATGTTAAAACCCACAGTTTAAAGACTTTTCTAAAGAAAAATAAATTATTCTATCAAGAATTGAATCTAACCGAACCTTCTTTCAACTAAAGACAAACTATAGTTCATGCACAACACAACGGCAGCCGGTACACGAACGGCTGCCGTTCCCCGTTAAAGTAAAGGTACAGGTTTATTTATTTTCTTTGTACTTTAATGTTTGAGTTTAATGTATAATTATTCCAATATCCTGTTGTGGGTAGGTGTTCTACATTGAATAAGTATAAATACATTTTCTTTGATTGCATGGAAACAATTGTTGATTTATATGAGTTGCCAAAAGGGAATGACTATGCCTTGTGGGCATTTAAAGGTTCTGGTGTTGAGCATTATTGGAATGATTTTAATGAGTTCGCAGAATATTATGAAACTTCAAAAATTGAAATTGGAGTAACCCTTGAAAAGGACGAAGAGTATGAGTTAGTAAGAAGGTTTGAGTTATTAGTTCATAAATCTAAGTCGATAGGACTAAATATTAAAACTGAAGTAGTAACAAAGCTATATGAAAATTATTGGAGAACATATAAATCGAAATGCTACATAAGTCCAGAAGTGAGAGAGGTTATAATTCAGCTTTCTAGGAGATATAAGTTAGCTATAGTTTCAAATTTTATGGTAAAGGATGGTATAGAGGAGTTACTATTCAGCAACGGAATCGGAGAATTATTTGACTTTATTATCACCTCGATAAATGTAGGTTGGAGAAAGCCACATTCAAGAATATACGAGATTTCCATGCAATTAGCAGGTTGTAATAATTCTGAAATTATATTTGTTGGCGACGATTATGAAAATGATTATTTAACCCCACAAAGAATGGGAATGAAATCAATCTTCTTAGATAAATATGATACTCTGAGAGCAGGAACTGAACGAGTATCCAGCTTCAATGAATTGAAGATAGCTTTATTAAAATAATTGAATACTATCAACACCATTTAACTAACGAGTAACGCTAGTTGAGTGGCATAATTAATAGGAGGGGAGCTTTTGGTAAGGAATACAGCTAAAGCAATTATTGAATACGATAATAAGCTACTGTTTATTAAGAAAAAGCTTGATAATATAGGTGTTTATTATACATTACCCGGCGGTGGGCAAGAATCTGGCGAGACAATTGAAGATACAATTCTACGCGAATGCACTGAAGAATTAAATATATACGCGGAGATAAAAGAATTGGTGTGTGTAAGGGAATATATTTCTACTAACCACGAGTATTCATTTTTAGTTAAACAAGTACATGCAATTGAATTCATCTTTCACTGTTCTTTTGGTACAGAAGACAAGATCACACATTTACAGAATGATGTTGCACAGATTGGATTTGAATGGTTGGAAATATCAACAGTAATTGAGTCTTTACAGCAAGACGAAGTAAGGAACGAGCTTAAGTTTCCACAGACGCTTCGAGATTTTTTAATTGAATATTACTTAACCTGTAGTATAAAACCATATTCAAAATTTATATTTTAAAGCACTGTATTCAACTATCGTAAGAACTATAGTTGAGGGGCTTGCTTCGATGCAGCCCTCTTTTGCTCATTAAAGTAACGGGCAGCATTCCTATTTTGTAGAAATACGAGGTTTGAAAAATAAAAAGACTCCTTGGTATGATGTTAAAAGGATCCCAGTTGCTGGCCAGCGACAGATCCAAATAACATATCAAGGAGACTACAATATGAATTCTACCCAAAATCAGAAAAT
>NZ_JBFRGR010000069.1:0-9882 GCF_052115445.1 Paenibacillus sp. 2RAB27 | reverse complement strand
GCGTTGCTCATCATAAAGGATATTGCTTTTCATACATTTCATTCCCCCTCACCGATATTGTACCTTATTGCATATTGATGACTCCAATCCAATTAGGGGGCTTCAGAGTTTTGGCCCATTTCGTTAGAAAAGGCTGGAATTAACTGGAGGTTTTACAGCTAATGTTCGTCAGAGCTGAATATGTGAGAAAATAGCTGGAGTTTTTCCAGCTATTTTTTTGCGTTGTGTTGCGGAGAGGCAGTGATTAGCTAGTTGGAGATGGGAATGGCGTGGAGAGGTAATGAGGTGGGGTTGAAGTAGACAAAAAGGTAGGGATGGAGGTAATGAGGTGGTGGGTGAAGTAGACAAGAAGGTAGAGATGGAGGTTGTAACATGAAGCAATGAAATGTGAGACAAGGTTAAGTGGGCTGCAGTATGAAGTAGCGGAGTAGTCGGAAGTAGTAGTACCTCTACACAAGAAAAGAAGAACCTGAGGAAATCCTCAGGTTCTTTCTGGTTCTATGCTAGCTAGTTCAGGGGCGTTGAGCGTGCAGCCCTAATAGCAATTGCGGCATCTTTGGTTTGAGCGGTACGCTTTTGAACGAGATGGTATACCACCCCAATCAGCAGCCACGTTATGCCCATCCATATCGCATCCTTATCCAGCAACGACAGTAGATAGCCGATGAATCCGGCGCCTAGCAACGGAAGCACGAGATACAAGATCGTTTGCTTCGGCGAGCGTTGGCGTTCTTTCATATACTTTTGTGCGATGACAGATACGTTGACGAAGAAGAAGGCGGAAAGGGCGCCGAAATTGACGAATTTCACGGCATTATCCAAGGAGATCACGAGCGCGAGCAGCGAGACGACGCTAACGATCACAATGTTGATAACCGGTGTGCCCAACTTCGGATGAAGGAACGCAAACACTCGCTTCGGCAGCACGTTATCTCGACCCAACACGAACAGGAGACGTGACACGCTAGTTACGGATGATAATCCTTGCGTGAAGATCGCAAGAATCAAGACGGTGAAGAACACGGAACTTAATGCGGCGCCGCCTACCATTTTCACAATTTCAAAGCCTGCAGAATCAATGTGAACAAAAGTTAAATGCGGATACACGAGCTGTGTTAGGAATGATGGCACTAAGTAAAGAACGCTAGCCGTAATAATGATGATCATGATTGCGCGTGGAATGGTTTTCTCGGAATTGACCGTTTCTTCGGCCATCGTTGTCACTGTATCAAAGCCTAAGAATGAGAAACATATAATAGAAGCGCCAGCGAGAATGGTGGAGAAAGGTACATCCGTTTGCAGAAAAGGCTGAAGCGGGTGAATCTCACCAACACCGGATAAGTTGCGGAATAGAAAAAAGCAGAACACAGCAATAAAAATAATTTGAATCCAGACGAACAATTTGCTGATATTTGCAGAGAATTTGATACMAATGATATTAATGAGACCGAGGACGATGTTAAGCCCGATGATCCACACATAAGCAGGAATGGACGGGAACTGAGCATGCAGGTAAATGCCGAAGGTTAAGCACGCGATGATAGGGGAGAAGAAATAGTCCAGGAGCAAGACCCAGCCTACGAGAAAGCCTAGATAGGGATGGATGCTTTTTTTGGTGTAGGTGTAGGCGGAACCGGAAGTCGGAAAAACCTTAGACATCACGCCATAGCTGTACGCGGTGAAGAAGATCGCAATGAAAGCGAGGAGGTAAGCCTGCGTCAACATCCCATGGGCATTCTCATAAGCGATCCCATAGATGGAGAAATAAATCATAGGGGTCATCCAAGCGAGCCCCATATAAACAACTTGATACAAGCTTAGGGATTTACGTAGTGTGCCTTCAGTGGTCATAGCGATAACACTCCCTCATCAGTGGTTAATGTGAACACAGAAGAGGTTTGTATGCAAAAAAGCCAAGGCGATATCTAGGTTACAGATATCTCCCGGGCTTTTATCCCTCCGTGAACACAGTCCTTAGCTGTGCGTTTCCTCTTGGTCCAGACCGAGGTGGCAAGCCATCCCGCGGAACCCTAGAAAACTTTGTATGTGATGTTTCATTACTTATATGTAAGGATGTTAACCATTTTATTAATGATGTTAGATATTCGTTTTTTGTGTAAGTTAATATAACACACAATTAGGTTTATGAGAAGTATTTTATGCCAATTAACTAAAATGTATAGAAGTTATTGACACAAAACATCAACGATGTTATGTTTAGTAACATAAACGAATACGATTGTTTACTAGGGTTCCGCCGGTAACGTACCGGGCTGGTCCGAGAGTAAACCACTCTTGTGAAAGAGTGCCACGGAAGGATAAAAACCTGGGAGATATCACCAAGACAATGGGTCTTGTGATGTCTCCCTTTTTGTTTAAGCAAAAAGCGAAGGAGAGCGATAGCATGGGGAACATTTGGAGCAAGGAGATAGGGCCAGGAGGCAAATGGTCAGGGGTAATTGGCAAAGGAAAGTTGATTCGTTTGACTGCGCTGGAAGCAGGTGCGAATGTGTCGATTCAGTTGTACCACGCGAAGGATCTGACGGAGCGTTACAATATGCCGGATACGTTGAAGGCGCAGCATACGGCTCATCTGACTCGCGGGAATGTACTGATGAGCGATAATGGCCGTGCGATGGTGAGTATCGTGGAAGACAGCCTAGGGTGGCATGATCCACTTAGTGGATACACAAGCCGTGCAGTAACAGATGCCAAGTACGGAACGACGAATTATCAGGAGCTGCGCAATGATTGGCTGCGCAGCGGTCAAGAGAACTTTGCGGTTGAGCTGGTTCGTAATGGCCTGAGCATGCGGGATATGATGCCGGTGGTGAATTTATTTTCCAAAGTCGTCGTGGATGACAATGGGAACATGGGACTCAGCCTAGACCACTGCCCAGCAGGGGCCACAGTTACGTTAAGAACTGAGCTGGACACACTAGTCGTTCTGTCTAACACGCCGAACCCACTTGATCCAAGAGAGAACTACCCTTCGGTGCCAGTCAAAATCGAAGTGCTGGCCGCCACGCCTGTTATTGAAGATGATTTTTGCTTGAATTATCGCCCTGAGAATCGCCGAGCTTTTGAAAATACATGGGAATATCACACACTGCAAGGTTCTTAATAGAAACGATTACACAAAGGAGGCATGGGAGTATGGCAGTTTTTAATCGAGTAGAAAGCCCTCGTCTAGTGGAGGATGCGATTTATAGTGAAGTGATTCAAGCAGGAGATGGCTGGATGCGTGTCCTGAAGCCAGGGCAAGTGATGCGGATCGTGGATCTCGAAGGGAATCAAGCAGCAGACACGTTGTTCTATGATGCGGAAAATCCAGAGGATCACTACAGTGCGGTGGCGACGATCACAGGGCAAAGCAACATCTACTTGAGCACAGGTTCCATCCTGAGAGCTGAGTCAGGTAAGGAATTGTTGAAAATTGTAGCTGACACCTGCGGACGTCACGATACGGTCGGCGGCTCTTGTTCGGCACAAAGCAATACGGTGCGTTACTCGCACGATAAGCTGTCGATGCACAACTGTCGCGATACGTTCATGCTTCAATTGGCGGGACAGGAAGGCGTGTATACGAAACGGGATTTGGCTCCAAACATTAATTTCTTCATGAATGTACCCGTGACACCGGATGGCGGTTTGAAGTTCGATGATGGTGTATCCGCACCAGGCTGCTATGTCGAAATGCAGTCCATTGGCAGCACCATGGCACTGATCAGCAATTGTCCGCAGCTTAACAATCCATGTAATGCCTATAACCCGACACCGATTCAGGTGCTCATCTGGGAGAAATAAGAAACATACACATGAAGGAGTGGTTACGATGTTTACAAAAGTGCTAATTGCGAACCGTGGAGCAATCGCAGTGCGTATCGAGCGTACATTACGCAAACTGGGAGTTCAATCCGTGGCTGTATATACGGCAGCAGATCAAGATAGTTTACATGTGGATGGAGCCGATGAAGCGGTTCTGATTGGTGAGGGGCCAGCGAAGTCGAGTTACTTGAATACCGAGCTGATTCTCCAAACAGCGCTCGAAACCGGTGCGCAAGCGATCCATCCTGGTTATGGCTTCTTGAGTGAGAATGCGGATTTCGCCCGTGCTTGTCGCGAGCATGGCATTGTATTCATCGGACCGACTCCGGAGCAAATGGAGATGTTCGGACTAAAGCATTCCGCACGTGAAATTGCCGAACGTGCAGGTGTTCCAATGCTGCCAGGTACTCCGCTAATCACGGAGCTGGAAGAAGCTTTAACGGAAGCTGCGCGTATTGGCTACCCGGTTATTCTGAAAAGTACAGCGGGCGGCGGCGGTATAGGCATGCGCGTATGTGCAGATGAAGCGACATTGCGCTCTGCCTATGATGGCGTACGCCATTTGGCTGAAACGAATTTCAAAAACGGGGGCATGTTCCTCGAGAAATATATTGCCCGTGCTCGTCACGTTGAAGTGCAAATTTTCGGCAACTCCTTAGGTGAAGTAGTAACGCTCGGTGAGCGCGATTGCTCCATCCAACGCCGTAATCAGAAGGTCATAGAAGAAAGTCCTGCTCCGAACCTGTCGGATGAAGTGCGTGAGGCGATGTTTGCTTCGGCGAAACGTTTGGCTGCAGAAGTAGGTTACCGCAGTGCAGGCACGGTTGAGTATCTTTATGATCCAGAAACGTGTGAGTTTTACTTCTTGGAAGTGAACACACGTCTTCAAGTAGAACACGGTGTGACGGAGGAAGTACTCGGCATTGACCTCGTGGAGTGGATGGTGCGTGAAGCGGCATTGGAACTGGATGACCTACAATCCCTCATCCGCAAACCTGATGGCCACAGCATCCAAGCGCGGATTTACGCAGAGGATTGCTTGCAACAGTTCCGTCCAAGCGCTGGTCAGTTGGATCGCGCTGTTTTCTCTAGCGAAGCTCGTAATGAGACGTGGGTTCGCGATGGTCTAACGGTAACGACACTTTACGATCCGATGTTGGCTAAAATTATTGTTCACGGCAAAGACCGCTTAGACGCGATCCATAAATTAGTAGAAGCGCTGGCTGAAACGCGCATGTATGGGTTAACGACGAACTTGCAGTATGTGCGTGCGCTTTTGCAAGAAGAGGCTTGCCTCACAGGCAATGTCTACACACAATTGCTCAATACTTTTGAGCCTACAGAGCGCGCACTTGAAGTCGTTGATGGCGGCATTCAAACGACTGTGCAAGACTTCCCCGGCCGTATCCGCCATTGGGATGTAGGGGTTCCGCCTTGCGGACCGATGGATCCGTTATCGTTCCGTATCGGAAATAAATTGCTAGGCAATGCGGACGATGCGCCTGGTCTAGAAATGACCCTGCGTGGCGGCTCCTACAAGTTCCGCAGCGACATGTGGTTCTGCGTAACAGGTGCCGATATGCAAGCGGAGCTCGATGGGAAGACGGTTGCTACGTACCGTCCGGTGTTTGCATCCCAAGGGCAAGTGCTAAGCTTTGGCGAAGCCAAAGAAGGCATGCGCACGTATTTGCTCATCGGCGGCGGACTCGATATGCCGAAGCTTCTAGGCAGCTCATCCACGTTTACGTTGGGTGGCTTTGGTGGTCACGGCGGACGTGCGCTTCGCACGGGCGATGTGCTTGGTGTTAACGAAGGTGGAGAGAACCGTGTGCAAGACGTGTTTGAATTGGCTCTTGATCATCGCCCAGGGATGACACGTGAGTGGACGATTGGGGTCGTGCCTGGACCGCATTGTACCGGTGAGTTTTTGCGGACGGAGTATCTGGATCAACTGACAGAAACGAGTTGGGAAGTGCATTTTAACTCCTCGCGGACGGGGGTTCGTTTGAAAGGGCCTGCTCCGCTATGGACACGTGAAGATGGTGGGGAAGCTGGGCTTCATCCTTCCAATATTCATGACAATGCCTATGCAATTGGGACGCTCGACCTAACGGGTGATATGCCGATTCTGCTTGGTCCTGATGGGCCGAGTCTTGGCGGATTCGTGTGTCCAGTGACGACGGCATCGGCGGAGTTCTGGAAGCTGGGTCAATTACACCCTGGTGACTCGATCCGTTTCCACCTGCTGACGCTTCCTGAAGCTGAAGCCCTGCGTGATCTGCAAGAGAGCAACCTGCGTGCGATTGGCGAGGGGCATTTTGACCAGTTGGTGCATGTGCAGCTGCCTGCTGTAAATGAGGAGGTTACGCCAGAGTATCCACGACTTTTCCATGAAGTAGAGAACCGTCGCTTCCCAATCACGATCCGCTGCTGCGGAGACCAAAACTTACTCGTCGAATACGGGGAGCTAGAGCTGGATTTGCTGCTTCGCTTCCAAGTTCAGGCTTTAATGCAGGCGATTGTCGAAAGTGGCTCGATTCCCGTGTTGGATTTGACGCCAGGTATTCGCTCCTTGCAAATTCATATTGATCCATCGCAAATTACTGTGACTGAGGCGTGCTTGAAGGTCATTGAGATCGATGCTGCGCTGCCTCCATTAGAACAGTTCCGTGTGCCATCGCGTATCGTGCGTTTGCCATTGTCATGGGATGATCCAGCAACGCAACTTGCGATCGAGCGTTATCAGCAAGGCGTGCGCCCGGATGCACCTTGGTGCCCGAGTAATTTAGAATTCATTCAACGTATTAATGGATTAGACACCATAGATGAAGTAAAGAAAATAGTATATGAAGCGAACTACCTCGTACTCGGGTTAGGTGATGTGTATTTAGGGGCTCCTGTGGCAACGCCGGTTGATCCTCGTCATCGTCTAGTTACAACGAAATATAACCCAGCTCGTACATGGACACCAGAAAATGCCGTCGGTATCGGCGGAGCTTACATGTGTGTGTATGGGATGGAAGGTCCAGGCGGATATCAGTTCGTAGGACGTACCATTCAGATGTGGAATCGTCTGCGCTCAACGGAGAGTTTTCAGGCGGGTAAGCCTTGGTTGCTGAGATTTTTTGATCAAATTCAATTCTATGAAGTGAGTGCGGAAGAACTGCTGCAACTGCGTGAGGATTTCCCTCGCGGTCGTTATGAGGCGGACATTCAAGAGACGACGTTTGATTTAGGTGAATATCTACAATTCCTAAGTTCTATAGAAGAAACAACCGATACGTTCCGTACCCAGCAGCGTGATGCGTTCAAAGAAGAGCGTGAGAGCTGGAAAGCGAAGGGGTTAGCGGAATATGTCTCCGAGCAGGAGACAGGCAATGTTGCACCAGAGGATGAGTTGCCTGCAGGAACAATCGCGGTACGCGGTATTATGCCGGGCAGCGTTTGGAAAGTGTTGGTATCCCCTGGTGAGCAAGTGAAGAAAGGCGACCAACTGGCGATCCTTGAAAGTATGAAAATGGAGTTCCCTCAGCACGCACCTTGTGACGGTTTTGTTTCGATGATTGGCGTTAAGCCGGGCGATCAGGTGCATGCCGGACAATTAATTCTGGGTATTGCACAATCTGCATAAGGGAGAGGTAAAGGGGCTATGGGAGAGCGAATAGACGGAGAACGGATTAGTAGTGATGAGTTGGAAAAAGAATTAACGATTGCTTACTTGCGTGAAAAGTATGAAGCTGGCTCATTATCTCCACAGGAGGTCATGGCGACCATTGTAGAGCGTTCCATCGCGGATGCGGATATGAACATTTGGATTACGCCGCCGACGATGGACGCGATTCAGCCATACTTGGATCGCTTGTCATCTCTCTCGATGGCGGATGCACCTCTCTGGGGTATTCCTTTTGCGATCAAAGATAACATTGATCTAGCTGGAGTCCCGACGACCGCAGGCTGCGCAGAATATGCGTATACGCCGGATGAGCATGCGGGTGTCGTAGAGAGATTGATTGGGGCAGGCGCCATTCCTGTAGGCAAAAGCAATCTAGATCAGTTCGCGACGGGCTTAGTAGGCGCGCGCAGTCCTTACGGGGATGCGCATAACGCGCTGCGTCCTGAACTGATCAGCGGCGGCTCGAGCTCCGGCTCGGCAGTCAGTGTAGCCCGGGGCCAAGTGGTTTTCTCACTTGGTACAGATACAGCAGGCTCCGGCCGTGTGCCGGCAGCGCTGAATCGCCTAGTCGGCTATAAGCCGAGTCTCGGCGCATGGCCGACCCTTGGGGTCGTGCCAGCCTGTGCGAGCCTCGACTGCGTCACGGTCTTCGCGCATTCCCTCGCGGATGCGCTTGTCGTAGATAGCGTGGCACGCGGTATCCACGCGGAAGATCCTTGGTCCCGCAATGTTGTGCGGAAGCCAGTGGGACTGCCTGCTCGCGTGTTATTGCCAAGTGGCGAGCTAGGCTTCTACGGGCCTTACGCTGCGGAGTATCGCGCAGCGTGGCTATGCGCCGTTGAACAGGTGCGTGAGGTTGGTCGTCGTGAGGGTATTTTGATTGAAGAGATAGATGTTGAATTATTTGCGCGAGCTGCGGCGATATTATATGAAGGTCCATGGGTAGCTGAACGCTGGGCTGATATAGGACCATTTATTGAGGCGAATCCAGGTGTAGCATATCCGGTGACGGAAAAGATTTTGCGCTCGGGCGCAGCTGCCGAGTATGACGCGGCATCGGTATTTGTTGCGATGCATAAGCTTCAAGCTCTGAAGCTGGAGGTTCGCAAGTTGCTTCGCGATGCGGTACTAGTGATGCCGACCTGTGGAGGCACATGGACGCGTGAGCAAGTTCTTGCTGACCCAATCAGCACCAATCGTGATATGGGGCGCTACACGAACCATTGCAACCTGCTGGATCTGTGCGCAGTGGCTGTGCCAGCGGGCGATGCGGCGCCGCAGACGCCTTTTGGGATTACCCTCTTCGCTGTAGCGGAAGAGGAGGGGCTAATCTGCGGCACGGCGGAGTTGTTCCTTGCAAACGATGAGCAAGATGTGGCGAAGGCGGAGGTTGCTGCGAGTGTGAGCGCGGAGGCGAGTTCGAGTGCAAGTGCGGGGAGCGACGCTGCTGCGCAAACGACGCTCGTGGCGGTTTGCGGGCTGCACATGCGTGGCTACCCGCTGGAGAAACAGATGCAAGGCTGCGGAGCGCGGTTCATCCGAGAGGATGAATCCGCGGCGAAGTACAGCCTTGTGAAGCTGCCGACATCCCCTGCGAAGCCGGGGATGATCAAGCAACAGCAGGGTGGCGCAGCCATCCTGCTGGAGATCTGGGAGATGCCGCTCGAGGCATTCGGCGGCTTTGCGGCAGCGATCCCGGCTCCGCTCGGGATCGGCAAGGTTGAGCTCCGGGACGGCACGGAAGTCCCGGGCTTTGTTTGTGAAGCTTACGCGGCCGAAGGCGCGGAAGATGTTACAGCGTTGCGTAGTTGGCGCAACGTGGTGCCTTTGTAATTGACGGCGAAAAGGAACGAGCGGAGAGCTCCCCCCCCTTTTTTTTTAGATGCGAATTTCAGGTTCGTTTAAGGTCGCGAGTCTATACTATGTCTTAACCCCCTTTATTATATATAAATGCTAGACACCTGTAGCTTGTTGCTGCAGGTTCTTTTTTTGAATATAAAACAATTCAAAACAATGGCAATAATGGAACTATTCCAAAGGGGTTGTAATTGATTTCTAGGCATGGTACATTAGTCCTCGTTGTTCTGAAGCAGGCAAACACAAATGATGCGAAATGAACTTCTCGACATCGACACCAATCGAAAAAAGAACTTGCATTGGTGAAACGATCTGTGGTATATTACATCTCGCTGCTCCGGTAACACGACAGCGTACGAAAGAATAATTGATCTTTGAAAACTGAACAACGAGTGAGTAAGCACAGTCGAGTAATCGACTATAAAAGAGATTGCAAAATCTCGCTAGCTTCAAATGAGCAAGTCAGCTTTCAGATATACGGACGAGCCAAATGAGCAAGTCAGCTTTCAGATATACGGACGAGC
>NZ_JBFRGR010000068.1:0-11142 GCF_052115445.1 Paenibacillus sp. 2RAB27 | reverse complement strand
AGTATGTAAGACCCCTTGTAGACGACGAGGTTGATAGGTTCGAGGTGGAAGTGCGGCAACGTATGCAGCTGACGAATACTAATCGGTCGAGGGCTTAACCAAAATTCCTAAGTAAAGTACTTTACGTTGAGTTTCGTATCTAGTTTTCAGGGAATACTATTCCTGAATCGTATATATATCTTGGAGAGATACCCAAGTGGCTATAAGGGGACCCTCTGCTAAGGGGTTAGACTGCGTAAGCGGTGCGAGGGTTCGAATCCCTCTCTCTCCGCCAGTTCCAAATATATATACACTTTTATGTGGCGGCGTAGCTCAGCTGGCTAGAGCGTACGGTTCATACCCGTAAGGTCGGGGGTTCGAGCCCCTCTGCCGCTACCATAAAAACCAAAAACCAGATGGAGGCTTAGCTCAGCTGGGAGAGCATCTGCCTTACAAGCAGAGGGTCGGCGGTTCGATCCCGTCAGCCTCCACCATTATTTCACCCCAAAAAGTGAAGTAGATTCAACGATGGAGTTTCCGATTACTTTCCGGGGACCCCACAATAATTTGCCGTTGTAGCTCAACTGGTAGAGCAACTGACTTGTAATCAGTAGGTTGGGGGTTCAAGTCCTCTCGACGGCACCATTTTTATGGTAAGACCTTTTGTAGCATGGAGCTGTGGTGTAGTGGCCTAACATGCCTGCCTGTCACGCAGGAGACCGCGGGTTCGAATCCCGTCAGCTCCGCCATTTCTTTTACAATTAATGTAGGACATGCTATAAATAATCATTTGGCTTTGTAGCTCAGTCGGTAGAGCAGAGGACTGAAAATCCTCGTGTCGGCGGTTCGATTCCGTCCAAAGCCATTGAGATGGTTGTATTGCTTCGGCAGTACGGGTATCTCGTATCTGGAGGCTTAGTGAAGTGGCTAAACACGGCAGACTGTAAATCTGCTCTCTTCGAGTTCGGTGGTTCGAATCCATCAGCCTCCATTTTCCTTTCACCTACGAGTCATTAGCTCAGTTGGTAGAGCACCTGACTTTTAATCAGGGTGTCGTAGGTTCGAATCCTACATGACTCACTTTTATAAGCAAACGTACAAGACCGTAGGGTCTTTTTTTGTTTCCAGTATATATAGAAAAAGCATCCTATAGCAGGATGCTTTTTTGCTGTTCAGAGCTTGTCAGCGACGGACTGCATTTTTTGTTCCATGGAGGCGTGCTTGTCGCGGCGATCATCGATTTTGATGGATGTGGATACACGCGCAGCTCCATGCAAGAAGGGAACCTCGTGGACGGCACGGATAACCTCGAGTAGGCGATCTAATGGGCCTTCCAGGATGGTGCCCATGGGTGTCATTTGAAAGCGGACATCGGCATGTCGCTCTAATTCTTTATGGAGGTCAGCGACATAGCCGCTAAGGCTGGTTGTGGCTGTTCCGATGGGGATGATGGTGAATTCAGCAATAGCCATAGGGATCACATGCTCCTTCCTTTCGTGTACTTGCTGTTAAGGATAACAATCAGGAGCTTGCGAGGTCAATGATATAATCAGCAGTTCTTGCTGCTAAGGCCATTACGGTAAGCGTAGGATTGCCTCCACTAGAGGTGACGAATAGGCTAGCATCGCAAATGAAAAGGTTCGGAATATCATGACTTTGACCGTACGAGTTCACCACGGATGTAGTGGGGTCATTGCCCATCCGGCAACCACCCATCAGATGTTGCGTATCTGGCACGACATAGGAGATCTCTCCGCCCGCTGCGCGGAGGATCAACTTCATATTGTCAACAGCATGATCTAGGAGCTTGAGATCGTTATCACAGTACTTGAACGTTAAGGAAGCCATAGGCATGCCATATTCGTCTTTTTCATCAGCTAACGCAACGTGATTGTTCCAGTTAGGCAGTACCTCTCCTACCATTTTGAGACGACCATAGAAGTTGTAATCCTGCATAGCCCGTCTGAAGGACGAGCCCCACAAAGGCGCCTCCGTGGCCTTGCGAATGCCTTCTGCCATCTCAATAGGCCGAGAGCCGTGAGCGTGTATGGTATACCCGCGGACAAAACCTCTGCGTGGATCTGTCTCATAGAAATCTTGAGTAGATGCCAGCACGGGTGTTCCTTTGTACAATCGGACTTCCTCTTCAAACTTGGCATAAACGTCGTTGCTGCTATGCGTCATAATCGCCTTGCCTACCCATCCGCTGGAATTGGCTAATCCATCAGGGAACTGTGGTGTGGCGGAGTGGAGTAGCAAACGAGGTGTTTCCACAACGTGCGCGCAGAGGATAACGGTTTTCGCCCGTTGCCGATAGGTTATGCCTTCGTGGACGAACAGAACCCCGCAAGCATGTCCATAGTCATTTACTTCGATTTGAGTGACTCTGCAATCTGCGAGAATTTCGGCGCCTGCCTGAACTGCTTTAGGAATGTGCACAATCAATGTGCTAAATTTCGCATTGGGCATGCACCCTTGCAGGCAGAACCCACGATTGGTGCAAGCAGAGCGGCCTTCTAACGGGTTAGAGAGGATGGCTAAAGGTGTAGGTGCGGATTGAATACCAAGGGATTTGCAGCCTTTGTGAAATAAGACAGCATTAGGGCTAAGCGAATCTAGTTCTGGAAAGGGATATGGACCCTGAAAATTTCCCCAAGGGAAATGCTTAGGGCCAGAAACGGAGATTTCTTTTTCAATACGCGAGTAATAGGGTTCCAAATCTTTGTAATGAATAGGCCAATCTTCGCCAACGCTATCAATGGCCTTCGTTTTGAAATCAGATTCATGAAATCGCAGAAAAACCCCCGTAAAGTTCTGGGTGCCGCCGCCAATCCCTTTTCCAGACCGATGCTTACCAGTTACGAATGGCTCCGCTGCATCAACAAGGCGTGTATCCTCCCAAGCTAAGTGCTTCATACTCAGTTCATCACTTGCAAAATCCTTCTCAGGATCGCGCCAAGGCCCCGCATCAAGCACAACTACACCTAGCCCGGCTTCACTGAGTTCTTTGGCTAGAACGCCTCCAGCAGCTCCTGCTCCTACGATGACAATGTCTACGGTTTCATCTTCATAGCGCCATTTCATGATTGTTTCGCAGCCTCCCAGGATTCGAGTTGGTCAGGACTAGCAAGGGTATATCCGCGAGGATAGGCGGGTCCTCCAAACCCAATTTCCGACCAAACTAAAGGATGAGCATAGTAGGCTTCTACGCAGAGTTGAAGAAGCTTTTGAAATAAGATTTTTTGAGGAATGCCTTCCCAATTTTTCGTAGGTGGATAGTTATCGTTGCTAATTTGATGCATAATGCTCCGTTGGTTCGTCTCATCTAATTGAAAGAATGGCTGACTATTTGCGAGCCATCCTGTTTCATCAATTGCTTTGAGTCCTTGACGTAAAAGTAGTCGAACCGGAGGTGTGGTCACTTTCCGATGTCCTTCACCTTTATTTTCAGATAATACCTGATCGATATGGTTAATGACGTATTGAATGATTTCTCCACGATGATCGTCCATAAGCAGTGAACACCAAGCACGAAGCGTTTCTGCCTCAACCACTGTTACATATCCGTATGCGTGTTCACGAATAAGTCGAGCATTCACTATCGATCTCGTATGTACATCCCAGTTCGTACTTTGTTCCATAACATCAAAGGCTGGATATTGATTGTGATCTTTCATGCTTGTCACCTCCATAGCTAACGAGAATAAAAACCGATAAGTGCTACTTCAATTATTTCCAAATCCATGAAGAATATGAGGACGACACCAACGAAGTTGTATTTATAAAGAAATGAAACAATTGGCACCATTGCCAATGTCATGGTTGTTAGGAAATAATTTAGGAATGAAAGTCTTTTCATTACCATGGTAATCTTGTACTAATAAAGAGAGATGATTTCCATATTACCCAACTCACCCAAGAGAGCACGTACAGGAGGAAGTACAATGTTAAAGAGTCTTGCACACCGCACGTTAGGAATAACTGCTGCGATCACGATCGCATTATCAGCAACAACTGCCCTTTCCGCTTATGCCGCAAATGATGATATGGATGCCGTTTCTTTGGCCAAAAAAATGGTTGGCGTAGATTACTCCAAAAGTGATGAAACACCATCCGCTGGGTTTGATTCATCCGGACTGATTTATTATGTCTATGAAACGTTAAATTACACAGTACCTAGAACTTTAGCGGATCAATTCAACATGAAATCGACAAAAATCACGAAAATAGATAAAGCTGAGCCAGGTGACGTCTTGTTCTTTGGTAGTGGTACAAAGCCAACGTTTGCTGGGATCTATGTAGGCCAAGGTAAAATGGTCATGGCATCCCAGAGCAAAGACGAAGTCGTCACTCGCAATGTAAGTGAGCTTAAGGGCAGCTTCATTGGCGGAAGAAGCATTCTTTCAGCGAAGGATCGTTTGAAAGCCGAGTTGATCCTAACCGCTCAGAAATATCTTGGTACTCCCTACGTATTTGGTGCAAAATATGGTCAAACCAAAACAATGGATTGTTCCTCTTTTACAAAAACGGTGTTTGCTGCTTATGGGATTACACTGCCACGTGTTTCTCGCGACCAAGCTAAGGAAGGCACTTTCGTTAGTAAAAGCAATTTACAAACCGGAGACTTGGTCTTCTTCACAACGGTGGATTCCGGTAAGAATATTGGACATGTTGGTATTTATGTAGGTAACGGCATGATGATTCATACGTATGGAGAGGGTGGCGTGAAATTTACATCTATCAATAAAGAATGGTGGGCTGATCACTATGTAACGGCTCGCCGCGTAATTAAATAATGCTTTTACTTAAGGACCTTCTTGCCAATTCTGGCAGGAGGGTTCCTTTCGATTCACAAGAATAGGCAGACATATGGTACAATAGCGAGATAAATATAGAAGATGCTATAGGCAATAAGGAGTGAGGGCAGATGATTTGGGAGCATGTCAAGGAGCGATTGGAAGCGGTCTTACAGTCGCCAATACAGATAAGCCTGATACCGGATTCCGAATGGCACCAGCTTGTGGAGGATCAGGGAGAGCACCAAGAAGGATTGATTCGTAGTGTGATCCGGGGAGAGGAAGTTCTTTTCTTCATTTCACAGGATCATAAAGAAGTTCGTGTCCTAAAGATAAATGGGAGTAAGTTGTCTATTTCGGAACGCAAACTCGTCGAACTTACGATCGAATCCAAGCAAACTGTAGAGAAGAAGCAATTCGGCTCCTATCTGTCGGAAGATGAAAGGAAGTCGAATCAATTAAGAGATTGGCTGCTACAGCAAATGGAACGCGGTACAGGCCACGCAGAGCTTCCTGATGCGCTTGCTTCACAGTCATCGTTGTATTCAACCAAAATTCCTCTCTTGTTGTATGGGGACTATCCTCAGAACCAGCGTGTATCCTATACGGAGCTTAAGAAGCTGTTGGAATCTTTTTTTGAAGCGGAGATTATTCTGATTCCTTTACTGGAAAAAGAGTGGTTAATCCTAGCACCAGAGGTCCTTATTACTAGCGGAAGTGAAGATCGCGATGGGGACGAGGAAGAAAGTGTTGAGCAAACCCTTGATGCACTTGGCTCAGGCTTATATGAGATGTTGGCAAATGAGTGGGTAGGCGAATGCCATCTTGCGATTGATTTCCCTGTGAAACCGGCGAAGTCTTTGTTTGCTACCGTGCTTAAGCTGCGCGAGACCATTATGCTGGGCCGATCCTTCCATGTAGGCAGCTTTATTCATTTACGTTGGGAGCTTCGTCTTGAGAAGCTGTTGCACCTTATAGAGGAAGAGGAAAAGACAGATTTCCTTGAGCAGGTGCTTCGCGGCACAGATCATGTGTTGGATAGCGAGACGGTAACGACGCTGGAGCATTTCTTTACACTAGACTGTAATGTTAGTGAAACCGCGAAGAAGCTTTATATTCATCGCAATACCCTGCTTTATCGGTTGGACAAGTTCAAGAACGAGACAGGACTGGATGTTAGAACGTTTAATCATGCGGTTTTGGTACGTCTGGCCTTGCTATTGTACAAAGTAACGAAAAGAAAGTGATTTTTTTGTAGGGATTGTGCATAGTCAGTCCGCCGTTCGTAGGGTAAGATGTGTATATAGAAATGTTGAAGATAAATAAAGCATTTTGAACGATAAATTGTAGGGGGAATGAAATCATGGCAGGCGTACGTTTAAATCATATCGTTAAAAGATATTCTGGTGCAGAAGAATCAACAGTTAAAGATTTCCATCTTGAAGTTGCTGACAAAGAGTTCGTAGTTCTTGTTGGTGCATCCGGTTGCGGAAAATCCACAACTCTTCGTATGATCGCAGGTTTAGAGGAAATCACTGAAGGTGAACTTTACATCGGAGACCGCCTTGTAAATGACGTAGCTCCAAAAGATCGCGATATCGCGATGGTATTCCAATCCTACGCTCTTTATCCGCATATGACTGTTTATCAAAACATGGCATTCGGATTGAAACTTCGTAAATTCAAAAAAGCTGATATCGATGCTCGCGTTCGCGAAGCAGCGAAAATTCTAGATATCGTTCACTTGCTTGATCGTAAGCCAAAAGCTCTTTCCGGTGGTCAACGTCAACGTGTTGCCTTGGGTCGTGCGATCGTTCGTGAGCCACAAGTATTCTTAATGGATGAGCCGCTTTCCAACTTGGATGCGAAACTTCGTGTACAAATGCGTGCGGAAATCACAAAACTTACAAAACGTCTTGGTGTTACAACGATCTACGTAACGCATGACCAAATCGAAGCAATGACAATGGGCGATCGTATCGTTGTTATGGATAAAGGTATTATTCAACAAGCTGCTACACCAGAAGAAATCTACAACTTCCCAGTGAACATGTTCGTTGCTGGATTCATTGGATCCCCATCCATGAACTTCATGTCTGGAACATTGGCATCTGAAGGCGGCGGTGTATTCTTCAAAGCAGGTACTGTCAACGTTGAAGTTCCAGCTGGTAAAGCACAAGTTCTTAAAGACAAAGGATTCGTTGGCAAAGAAGTGATTCTGGGAGTTCGTCCAGAAGATATTCACGAAGAGCCAGTATTCTTGGAAGCTTCCCCGAACACAGTATTCAACGTTAACGTTGAATTGACTGAGAACTTGGGTCACGAAATGTACTTGTACTTGAACGGTATCGGCGCTAACACAGTAATCGCTCGTGTTGACGGTCGTTCCGGAATCAAAGAAGGTACTAACGTTAAATTGGCACTAGACATGAACAAAGTTCATTTCTTCGATAAAGAATCAACACTTTCCATCTTGGTTAACCCAAACCTATAGGATTGTACTGAAAGGCCAGCCGTTATCGGCTGGTTTTTTTGTTTATTTCGAGGTTCATGAACACAGTAGTTGATTTCAATTCGGTATTCCATTACGATGAAACTATTGGAAGCCTGCAAGGGGAAGCAATGGTACATAAGCAAATTCGGAGGAGTTAGGACAATGGCCAAAAAGGTAAAGGTTTCCGAAATGATGGAACAGCTACATATGGAAGTGTTAGCAGGAGAGGGTGGACTTAAGCGTCCGATTACTACTGGTGACTTGTATCGGCCTGGTCTTGAAATGGCGGGATATTTCAATTACCATCCCAAAGAGCGAATTCAGATGCTTGGTAAAACAGAGATTACGTTTATAGAGATGTTGACGACGGGTGTTCGGAGAAATCGGGTTGAACAGCTTTGTGCCCCTGAGGAAACGCCGTGTATTATTGTAACCCGAGGATTGGACGTTCCCGTTGAATTGCTCGAGGAGGCGACTAAGCGTGATCTGCCAGTGCTGAGAACGCAGCTGTCAACGACGATTTTTGCAAGCCGATTAACTGGTTTTCTTGAAAATAAGCTTGCGCCCAGCACGACGATCCATGGTGTACTTGTTGATGTATATGGGGTAGGTATGTTAATTACCGGTAGCAGTGGGATCGGGAAGAGTGAAACAGCGCTTGAGCTTGTGAAACGAGGGCATCGACTGATTGCGGATGATGCGGTTGAGATTAGGCAAAATGGCGATAAAGTATTAACGGGTAATGCCCCAGAGTTGATTCGTCATTTACTAGAGATCCGCGGTGTAGGTATCATTAACGTCATGACATTATTCGGCGCAGGCGCGATTCGTAATGTGAAGAAGATTTCGGTTGTTGTGAAATTGGAGAATTGGCAGCAAGAGAAACAATATGATCGTTTGGGCTTAGATGAGGAGCTAACGCGGATTATCGATACGGATCTGCCGCTAGTTACGATACCTGTAAGACCAGGCCGAAACTTAGCCGTCATTGTTGAGGTTGCTGCGATGAATTATCGCTTAAAGCGTATGGGTTATAACGCGGCGCTGCAGTTTACGAATAAGCTGACGGAATCGTTGAATGAAGATTTTGAGGATTTTGATTGAGAGAGGGCGTAAGCTCACCAAAATAAAGGAGTGGAACTATGTTAGAAAGTATTGCGTTCTCCTTAGGGCCGATTCATGTAAGGTGGTATGGCATTATTTTGGGAACAGCCGCATTAATCGGTTTAATGTTGGCAATCAGGGAAGGGAAACGATTCAAAATCGTACCTGACTTCTTCATGGATTTATTGTTAATTGGGGTTCCTTCTGCCATTATTGGGGCTAGAATATATTATGTAGCTTTCCAATGGGCTGATTATAAGGATAATTTATGGGAAGTATTCATGATATGGCACGGCGGGATTGCAATTTATGGCGCTCTGATCGGAGCTATTATCGGTACTTCATTCTATATTCGGGCCAAAGGATACAACTTCTTTCGAATTGCGGATATCCTTGCGCCAGGTCTAATTGTTGGACAAGCAATCGGTCGTTGGGGCAATTTTATGAATCAGGAAGCTCACGGCGGTCCGGTAGAAGAGTCGTTCTTGAGAGATACCTTGCATTTACCGAATTTTATCGTGAATCAAATGAATATCGAGGGGACATTCTACCACCCTGCATTTCTCTATGAATCATTATGGAGCTTTGTAGGTCTGCTGATCTTGTTCTGGCTTCGTCGCAGGCCGTTTTTGCGGGCAGGGGAGCTATTTCTAAGTTATTTCATCTGGTATTCGATCGGTCGTTTCTTTATTGAAGGGATTCGTACGGATAGCTTAGACATCACGGGGCCGGGTTGGTTGGCTTCATTAATGAATGCGTTATGGTCACCTATGAAAATCGTGTTTGAACCAGGCGTACTGACATATGGAGGGAATATTCGATTCTCCCAACTGCTTGCCTTGTTGATTGTCATTGCGGCCGTGATCATGATCATTATTAGAAGGAAAAAAGGCTATTCCAATGAACGTTACTCGGATCCAATTGTATCTAAGCTAGCGATTGATAAAAACAACGTAGTCAATGAAGAAGAGACAGATAAAGGAGTCAACTATGATTCAAACCGTACTATTTGATTTGGATGGGACGATTGTAGACACGAATGAGTTAATTGTACAATCGTTCTTGCATAGCTTGGAAGGTGAAACACCGGAACCTATTAGTCGTGAGCTTATTATTCCCAATATGGGGCGGCCGCTAGTGGAGCAAATGGAGTTTTTTACAGGAAAGAAAGAAGTTGAAGCACTGATTACTAAGTATCGTACATTCAACCTTGCTAAACATKATGAGCTTGTGCAGGAGTTCCCGAACGTGCGTACGGTAATGGCTAAGCTTCACGAAAATGGTATCAAAATCGGTATCGTGACGAGCAAAATCAGGCTTACCACATTGATGGGACTTAAACTCTGCGGGTTAGATTCTTACGTCAGCGCGATTGTGACAGTTGATGATGTAAAAGAACCAAAGCCGAGTCCTGAGGGTATCTTTGCAGCGCTGAAAGAGCTTGGCAGCTCGGCTGAAGAAGCGATGATGGTAGGCGATAGTCATTATGATATTGAAGCTGCTCAAAATGCTGGAGTTACTTCTGTTGGCGTATCTTGGTCCTGGAAGGGGCGCTCTTATTTAGAGCAGTACAACCCGGATCATATCGTCGATGATATGTTTGACCTGTTGCCGCTAGTTGGGATATCGTCGGAAGTGAAGGTTGATTGAGGCAGACAGAGAAGTATCCCGTAGATGGCCCCAATGCGCTATGGCAAATTTACCAAACGGTGAGTAAGTGGAAGGCCATGCGAAATTTCGTTTGGATTCAAATCACCCGTTATTCACCATCGTTGCGGTTGAAAAACTGGATCTATCGTCGTGTTCTGGGCATGACGGTTGGTGAGCACTCGGCATTTGCCTTGATGGTGATGGTGGATGTGTTTTTCCCAGAGAGGATCTACATTGGGAGCAATACAATAATTGGCTATAACACGACGATCTTGGCGCATGAGTATTTAACGAAGGAATATCGTTTAGGTGACGTTCGTATTGGATCTCATGTGATGGTGGGGGCTAATACGACAATTCTGCCAGGTGTGACGATTGGTGATTATGCGATTATTGGCGCTGGATCTGTCGTTCATAAGGATGTAGCCCCGAATAGCTTCGTGGCAGGTAATCCGATGCAGGTAATTCGGTCGGGCAGTGCTTAGTGTATGAAATATACAAAAATGGACTCAACATCGTTGTGATGTTGGGTTCATTTTTTGTTGTAGAGAAGAAAGCCCAGCATTCAAATTATGCGATGGTGGCGGTAACAGAGGAGGCCACGGTCAAGGGCCGAGTGCGACACAAGAACCAGGACCTAATGGTGGTGGGAAAACTCCGAACGAACCTGTAGAGGAAGATTAATCTAGATTTATCTCTTGGAGAGGGCATACTGCCGCGGCAGCATGCCCTTTCCTATTGCCCGGCGCCACAATGCGCACCAAGAATCCATATGCGGTGTGAAAGGGAAAGACTTCTACCTAAGCGGTCGAATAACTGGATTTTATACATCTAAATGGGCAGAATTTCGGCGGTAAAAGCAAATAGATGGATTTTCTGTTGTTAATTTCAGCCAATTGAGCTCGATGAGCTACTTTCGACGAAAATAGATGTAGAAAATACAGCTAATCGTTGAAAAGCGTGGATTTGCTCCAAATTAACTGTAGGTTTTCAGGCTGTCGAGTAAAGCGCTTTCATGAAACTTTCAATACCCTCCAATTTGCTTTCCACGCATATTTACATGCAATAAAAAAGATCCCCCTTTTGTTTGCGCACTTCGCAAGCTGTCGGGCGATCTTT
>NZ_JBFRGR010000067.1:0-11482 GCF_052115445.1 Paenibacillus sp. 2RAB27 | reverse complement strand
GGCTGCTAGTGAATGAAATTTTGCCATTCATTTTCTTGATTAGACTCATGACGACGACAAGTCCAAGTCCAGTACCGTGTTGTTTGGTCGTGTAGAAAGGCTTGCCCAGGGAGTTCAACTGCTTGCTGGTCATACCAACACCCGTGTCTGTGATCGAGATCTGAACGGCACTAGGATGTTTACAAGTACGTAATGAGAGCTTCCCACCATTTGGCATGGATTCAATGGCGTTCTTAATTAGATTCAGTAAACATTGGCGAAGCTTTTGAGATTCTCCAAGAATATAAAGAGGTGTTTCACATTCATGTGAAATATCAATCGCAATCTGAAAATCAAGTGCATAAGGGGTAATAAATCGTATGGTATGTTCCAGTTCTTCTTTGATATCAAGCTGTTCTTTCATGTCTACGGAGGGCTTCGCATAGTTTAGGAAATCAGTCAATAAAGTGATGGCTTGGTCTACGCCTGATAGCGCATGGTCAACATAACGCCTGCGATCCAGTGGAGTCAGATCCGATCTTGCCAGTAATTGCAGAAACCCCCGAGTAGACGTTAGAGGATTTCGGATTTCATGTGAAACTGTAGCCGATAACTCGGCTAGCATGCGATTTTTTTCAAGATGAGTGATATGCCTTCTCTGTAGTTCATATTTGTTAATAAAAAAAAGTAATGAAATCATAATCCATAGCGAGATAAAAGCGAGGGCTAAAACCAAGCCAGTGTACAAGGAAAATGGGGCTATGACATAAGGAGCAAGTGGTGCATACAATAGTTCATATATGATGAAGATTCCAGTTGCATACATGAGTTTCACCATCAAATTACCGCTAGTTACGCGATTTCGAACTAGAATTCCTAGCATCAGTAAGAATGTACTGCTTAATAGCGCTGGCTCCCAATAATAGTTCAAGACGAGCATACATCCGATATTGAATATGATCCATGTCATGATTGAAGGCGCAATACCAACGCATAATGTCACAAAAAGCAAGCAGACAGGGACTAATTGTAAGGAGTAGATTAACGGATCAATATCCGCAAAGTTCCAATAAAGAAGGATGAAGCTTCCTAGAACCAATGRGAAGAAGATATTCAAATGCTTTTCTTTATGTATGAAATGAGGTGCAAGAATAAGGTGGAGCAGAGCAGCGCTCATGATGTAGAAAAGGTTTTGTAGTTCATTGGCAATAATGAAATGAAGCAATCCTATGCATCCTTTCCATATTTCGACAATCTGGGAATTATTTCTACATTATCTCATAAATGTGGTTTGAATCAATAGAAATGCCCGATTTGGAATGCTAAAGATTTCATAAAGACTTATAGTCAATGCAGGTTAAACCGCTGTATAATAAAGAAAACATAGTTTGCAAACGTTTACAGTTTTGGAGGATTTGAAGCCGAGGAGAGATGTGAATGCGGTTGTGCTCACAGGTGTGCGGTGTTGTGTTTAATCCGATTGAAGACGATTATGTAGACGTTTGTGAAGATTGTGAAGCATGGGAGAATGACATAGACGTAGACAGGGAATCGTTTAGTTTTTATTTGGGAAAATGCGGTCTAATCATTGATTATTTGCTTTAAATGGCTGATTTAAAAAAAGGTTGATTACCAGCCATTTCTTGTTACAATAATAGTAGATTTATTATTCACACTATTCACTCTATATGCAGTTCATTTTTGAAAGGAGACCAAGCATGGTAACTTTACCTAAATTGAACGATCTCGGATTTTTCGAGATAAGGCTGGAATCCATCGGCGGTCTAGGTGCGAATCTGGCAGGTAAGATGCTGGCTGAAGCAGGAGTCGTTGGCGTTGGTTTGAACGGTGTCAGTTTCTCATCCTATGGGTCTGAGAAGAAAGGATCGGCAGTAAAAGCACATATTCGATTTTGTGACATGGATACGAAGATTCGGGATACATCACCCGTTGAACGACCGCATGTTGTTGGTGTTTTTCATGAGTCTCTTTCCAAAACTGTAAACGTTATCAGTGGCATCTATGAGGATAGTACCGTGTTAGTAAATTCAACGAAAACACCTGATGAATTGAAGGAGAAGATGAAGCTCAGGGGGGGGACGATTGCCGTCATTGACGCAATTGGTATCTCGCTCGAGGAAAAGAATCGTGTAAATATGGCCATGCTGGGTGCTATGTTCCGCTTGTGTGATTTTCTGGATCCAGATGTCATGCGAGGTGTGATTAGAAAGTCTTTAGAGAAGAAATACCCGCTTGCAGTTGCACCAGCATTACGTACATTCGATCGTGGATATAACGAGGTCGTTTTCCAAACGTATTCGCTTCCAGAAGGGGAATCTATGCCGGATTTTGTAAGGTATGATACACCAGTTCTGGGCTTTGCTACCCAACCAATCGGGGGTGTCGTGACGAACCCGGGTAACAGTATACTCAAAGATTTAAGTATTTCCCGTGCGGGGATGATGCCGCATTTTCATGAAGATTCCTGTATACACTGCGCTTCATGTGATAATGTGTGTCCTGACTTTTGTTTTGTATGGGATGAGCTCCCTGATAAAAAAGGCCGTCCCCAAATGTTCCTGCAGGGCATAGACTATCAATATTGTAAAGGTTGCCTTAAATGTGTACAAGCTTGTCCAACCGATGCGCTCTCTAGTGAGCGTGAAGAGGATGGTTATGCTGATCTAAATCGCATGCCTCATCGATTCAATCTAGCTATAAACTCTTAGAGAGTATTTATGGGAGAAGGGTGGAACTACACGCATGGCCATTGATATCAAGCAGGAATTTGGGGTAGCGAAAGTCGAACAGCGCATCGTGTATGAATCAGGAAATGAGATGGCTGCCTATGCAGCGCATCAAATTAATTATCATGTCATGGGATACTTTCCAATCTCACCATCCACGGAAGTGGCTCAGTTTCTAGATCTCATGAAGTCTAATGGACAGCATGACATTGTATTAATTCCTGCCGACGGTGAACATGGTTCAGCAGGTATATGTTATGGCGCATCAACTGCTGGCGGCCGCGTATTTAACGCGACAAGCGCCAACGGTTATTTGTACATGTTGGAACAAATGCCGGTACAATCCGGAACCCGTTTTCCAATGGTTATGAACTTGGTTTGCCGTTCTGTTTCGGGGCCGCTGAATATTCATGGCGACCATTCCGATCTTTACTATGCTTTGAATACGGGTTGGCCGATTGTCATGTGTCGAGATCCGCAAGCCGTGTATGATATGAACATTATGGCGCTGAAATTAGCAGAGGATCCTGAGGTGCGTTTGCCGGTTATGGTCGCATCCGATGGTTATTTCACCTCTCACCAAAAGCGCAGAGTGCAAACCTTCGCACATCGGGCTGATGTGCAGGCATTCGTAGGTGAGAAGCCACAGGGCTTCCCAGATACATTGGATCGTAATAATCCGATCACCGTTGGACCCTATATGAATGAGCCGGATTACATTAATAATTGTTATCAACAGTCGATGGCGATGTATAACGCCGAAGGTGTCTATGACCGTATTCGGCAGGAATATGCCGAATTGACGGGTCGTGACTATCCGATTCTAGAGCTATATCGGATGGAGGACGCGGAAGTCGCGGTATTCCTGATGAATTCGGCTTCCGAAATCATCAAGGACGTCGTCGACCAGCTCCGCGAGAAGGGCATTAAAGCCGGTTCGATCGCACCGAACCTGATCCGTCCTTTCCCAGCGAAGCAGATCGCAGAAGCGCTGAAGAATGTGAAAGCGATCACCGTAGGAGATCGCGCGGATTCCTATGGCGGACATGGCGGCAACATGGTCAATGAAATTAAAGCGGCGCTGTTCACGAACGGGAACAGAGAAACGCTTGTCATAAGCCGAATCTATGGCTTAGGTGGCAAAGACTTTTATGCCGAGGATGGGCATAATCTGTTCCAATTCGCCATTGATGCGATGGAAAGCGGCAAGGTAGATGTGCCTTTCGATTACTACGGCCATACGCCGGGGGATCCTTCGAAAGCACCGAAGCGGGTTTTGACACCAATGAAGTATGAGGATTTGAATACAGGTCTGATCACGGTCACACAGGACGAGAGCACGAGGAAGTTGAATGTACGCATTCCACCTCTTCGTTCCTTGACCAAAAAGCCAAAGCGGATTGCACCAGGTCATGGCGCTTGCCCTGGCTGCGGTATTTTCTCAGGACTCGAACTGTTCTTCAAAGGAATAGAGGGCGATATTGTCTCCATTTTCCATACTGGCTGTGCAATGGTTGTAACCACGGGTTATCCGTACTCAGCGCATAAAGCTACTTATATCCACAATCTGTTCCAGAATGGCGCAGCAACGCTGTCAGGTGTTGTAGAGATGTTCTGGGAGCGGAAGCGTCGCGGAGAACTTGATCATTTGGGATTAAAGGACGATTTCACTTTCGTCATGATTACAGGCGATGGCGGTATGGATATCGGAATGGGGCCTGCGATTGGGGCTGCTTTACGGAATCATAAAATGATTATTCTTGAGTACGATAATGAAGGATACATGAACACAGGTGCACAGTTGTCGTATTCAACGCCGATGGGTCATCGGACGTCGACTTCCAATGTCGGGAAACATCAAGGTGGTAAGGTGTTCCATCACAAGGATACGGCACAAATTATGGCAGCGACACATATTCCGTATGTATTTACCGGTTCTGAAGCGTATCCGCAAGATCTAGTCAAGAAAGCCGCGAAGGCGCAATGGTATGCGCAGCATGAGGGGTTGGTGTATGGCAAAATTCTCATTGCTTGCCCATTGAACTGGCTGTCGGATGACCAAGAGGGCTCCAACATCGTTGGTGCTGCGGTGGACTCGTGCTTCTTCCCACTTTATGAAGTGGAGCATGGGGTGACTTCGATCACCTATAATCCGGAGGATAAGAGTAAGAAGATTCCGTTATCTGATTGGTTGAAAACAATGGGGAAAACGAAACATCTTACGAAACCCGAATATGAAGGCTCACTGAAATCGTTCGAAACGGAAGTTGAACGCCGTTGGAATATGCTGAAAGCGAAGCATGAGAATGCGTATTTGTAAGTTGGCGTAACCGTTATCTAAGAAGCTTGCTTACAAACGGAGGCCCATTCCCCTCGTGGTGAATGGGCCTTCCTCATTAGGAGGAATGGAAGATGCCTTATGTGCTGCAGCAGAAAGAGTCCGAACAAATTTATACAACTACGCTGGTTAACTATTATGGTCTCGCCTACTATGGTGTGAAATTCTGGAATGAGCAAGAGGAAGCGAATGAGCACGCTATAGCCTTTTTAGAATCGCAAGCCGTTCAAGATCCAAGCAGTTGGCATGTGATTGAATTGGAAGAAAACGAGATGAAAATAGGGAACGTAAAACTCAAAAACTCTCCGCAATGGCGGCTGTTTTGGTCTTCTCTTACACGTAAAGCGGAAGCTCGGAAATTGGAAAATTAAACCTAGCCGTCAATAGGCTAATCGCCACGCATACGATCGCAATAATCGCTACCATTCACCTATATTCGCAGATTACCCCCTCAAACTATAATAAGGGTACGAATGAAAATTTTAACATCAAGAGGGTGGAGGGTACGACGATGAATAAGTTGACAATGGTTATCGCGGTATTGATGGTATCATTCATGGCTCTACTTCCCAAAGATACGCAAGCGGAAGAAGCTGTCGTGACGAAAGCTCAAATTGTAGCTGGTGTAAGCTTTCGAGATCAACCAAGTACGACGAGTAATGTCAAGCGTATGTTGAAAACCAATGAAATGGTCACGGTGACAGACTATACGACGACGAATTGGTTTCAAATTAAGGATGCGCAGGGGGTAAGCGGATACGTCTCAACAAACAGTAAATACATATCGATTGTGAGCAATGCACAAATCATTTATGGCGTTAATTTCCGTACGTTGCCGTCATCAGACGCAAGTTCAGGTTCGAAGGTAATTCGAATGCTGAGCAAAGGGGAAGAAGTTCTTGTCACAGATAAAGTGAATGATAGTTGGTATAAAGTCAAAGATGCTAGCGGTATCAGTGGCTATATGAGCGCTAGTTCCAAATACATAACAGCGGATTTCTCCGTTATCAAACCTAATATGCCAGTAGCGGATGAGATTGAAGCCGTGATTGACGCGGGAGAAGTCTACTTAGGGACTCCTTATGAATTTGGTTCCGAACGTAATGATCCCACTACATTCGACTGTTCTGATTTTGTGCAAACGATGTACTGGGATGCTCTCCGTCTTTCCTTGCCTAGTGATTCTGCTGCGCAAGGCAGCTACGTGAGATCCTTGGGTTCTATTGTGAAGGATTGGACGAAGTTAAAACGTGGGGATCTTTTATTTTTCAGCAGCTATAAAGGCTCCAAAGCTTCTGATTACGATGGTATTAATGTATTGACAGAGCCAATTACCCATGTTGGTTTATATTTAGGCAACGGCCAAATGCTACACACCTATTCCGTTGAATCCGGCGGCGTTCGTGTGGATACCATTGATGGCAAACAGTGGGAAAATCGATTTTTGTACGGTGGCCCTGTTTTAAAATAAGAAGATGGTTCGAACAGGCAAGGTTTGCCATATACTATAGAAGAGGCGGGTGCTGCCTTGAGCATCCGTCTTTTTCTTTAGTCTATGGAGAAAGGGAGAGCCTTATCTTTGAAACCTTCGGCGACAAACCAACCACTGGAATTTAGGAACAGGGCGGAAAGAGGACTTAACCTGGATACCGTGCACGAGCGTATTCTTCATTTCATGCGTCTTGACCCCGTGGCAACCTATAAATTCATTATAGGAACGGATTGTCAGGTACACACAGGTCATACGAAATTCATTACCGGCGTAGTGATCCAGCGGCTAGGGAAAGGAGCGTGGGCATGTTATCGTCAAGTCATCGTACCAAGAGCGCTTCACTCCATCAAAGAAAAGCTTTCGATGGAAACGACGTTAAGTGAAGAGATTGCGATGTATTTTGACGAAAACAAGCGATTAGATATGGAAAATATTATTCTTCCTCATCTGTATCAAGGTGCCACTTTCGATATGTTCATTCATATTGATGCGGGAGATGATGAGAATAGAAATCGGACGGCCAAGTTCGTCCAAGAAATGGTGAGACGGGTGGAATCTGTCGGTATGGTTCCGGTCATTAAACCCGATTGTTATGTTGCATCCGCCTATGCGAATCGCTTCTCCAAGAAACCATATCGACCCCTCTATGAAGATAATGAGGTGTTCGATGGCAGTTTATAAGCTGGGTTATGAACCGTTAGCTCGAATGGTCAAAGCGATCTTGGGAGCCTAACGGTTCAGTTTTTATGGCAAGGGCATGATGTGATTCTAATTAAAAAAAGGGTTTCCGAGTATGCTTAGCGAAGTATTGCTGAATGATGTTTGTAGCATTAGGGGGGACTCCATGAGCAAAACGTTTATTATCGAAGCGGTGATGTTAGCCGTGCATGGCCAGCTCATGCTGCCATCAAAACCTGTGACTTATTTGATACCTTATACGACCATTCAAGAATTATATGAACTGCATAGTAGCCCTGAACCTATTATGTTAGAGCAAGAAGATGATGGCTTCGTCAAACAAATGATCGGTGAACTCATCGCATTTTTCGAGGAATCTTTTAATAAGAAAAAAATAGAAAAGGCTTTGTCCATACCATGGGGAAAAAGCCCACCGTTACCAATAAATGAGCATGTGACCTTGAAAATTGTGTATGCGATAGATAATGAAGCCTATGGTGATCAATTTGATCCTATCGAAACGGAATTAATTTTGACCGCTTTGAAAGAACAAGCTGTATTATTAACGGATCAATTCGATTTTATTGAGCGATTAGTGGAATTTGCCATACCTGTTGAGGCTTTCGATGTAGAGGATTTTGAATTCGCGGTAGAAGGCGACAACCAAGTATAAGAAGAGGAGGTGGTTCAGGGTATTATGCGAGTTATTGAAAAAGAGGAACAATTAGCATTACTCCCGGCTAATTGGTTCGGGGCCCAAACATGGACGCTTCGTGTTGGTGCAGGCGGGATGAATAATACAACACGATTCGTTGAGGTAGAGGGTCGTACATATGTTCTACGACTATATGAGACACATCGTGACCGGAACAAAATTAAGTTTGAGCATAATGTATTGCTTCGTTTAGCTGAAATGAAGGAGGAGCTTCCTTTCGAAATCCCGATGCCACTAGAGCTACCAACTGGGGGAACCGTGGTAACGTTAGCGGATGACGATCAAGATGGGAAGCTTGCTGCTTTGTTTACTTTTACAGAAGGTCATAATCCAATTGAATTAAGTCTAAGCCAACTGCATGAGATGGGGAAAGCAGCAGGTCAATTATCTGCAACCTTAGCCAAGATCTCAATAGCAGATAAACCGGAGTACTCTCCTTACTATGAAATAGAACATATTCATCCTAGCTGCAAGCCAGATGCGATTCGAGCGTTCGCGCTGCAACCGCCAGAGCCTTTCATCGCACAGCAGGACGAACTTGCTTATATATTTAATCGTTATATGGCCTTGTACAGCGCAATACCAGCGATTCGTCAACTTCCCCATCAACTCGTTCATGGCGATATTAACGGTTCCAATATGCTGGTGGATGACGAGGGACATTTTGTAGCCATTCTCGATTTTGAATTTGTAACAATCGATGCGAGGGTTATGGAACTTGCTGTTTGTTTATCTGATCTAATTGATCCGATGCTTCCCGAGGATAGACTCAGAAGGAATAGCAAAGCGTTTTATGACGGTTACCGTCAATTTGTCCAATTATCACAAGAGGAAATCAGGATATTACCTTTGTTAATCGAGCTTCGTAGACTAGATGTGTTCATTCATTTCCTAGGACGATACTTGGATGGGGTAGATCCGCAAGGTGTGTTGGTCGATATTCTTGGCAATACCTATGAGAAAACGAAATGGCTCCAAGAGCACAATACTTTGTTGCGTTTCGATCTGAATTAATCACTAAAGCGTGCCATACTAACCTTAAGGTGAGTAAGACACGTTTTTTTCAGTTCTTTTTTTGTTGATAGGCTTGAACTATACTGGTACATAGGAAGCAGGATATTTGTGAAAACTTTAGTGAATACATAGGTTTCTTGCCTAATAATTAAGTTACTTAGAAATATGAAGGAGGACTATCATGGTCTATCAAGCAAGTTCAACACGCTATGCTGAAATGAAATATAATCGTACAGGGAAATCGGGACTCAAGCTTCCAGCTATTTCACTTGGCATGTGGCATAATTTCGGAGGGTTAGATTTACATGAGAACGGAAAAGCTATGCTGCTTCGTTCATTTGATTTGGGGATTACCCACTTTGACTTAGCGAACAACTACGGGCCGCCGCCAGGATCAGCAGAGGAATTGATGGGCCGTGTACTTAAAAGTGACCTCGGGGCTTATCGCGATGAAATCATCATCTCGACTAAATCGGGTTACCACATGTGGGAAGGTCCTTATGGTGAGTGGGGATCCAAGAAAAACATGGTGTCGAGCTTAGATCAAAGTTTGAAAAGAATGGGCCTAGATTATGTCGATATTTTCTACTCTCACCGTCCAGATCCGAACACGCCATTCGAAGAAACAATGGCGACTTTGGATTTAATCGTACGTCAAGGTAAGGCGCTCTATGTTGGACTTTCTAATTATACGGCTGAGCAAACCATAGAAGCTGCTTCCATTCTTAAAGGTTTAGGTACTCCGCTTCTTATTCACCAACCAGCTTACAGTATGATGAACCGCTGGATCGAGGATGGCTTACAAGATGTGCTGGATGATTTCGGTGTTGGAAGTATCGCGTTCTGCCCGCTTGCTCAAGGCTTGCTAACGAATAAATACGTGAACGGAATTCCTGCTGATTCGAGAGCTGGCGGCAAGAGCCAATTCTTGAAAGAAAAAGACATCACAGAAGAAAAGCTCAACCAAATCATTCAACTGAACGAATTGGCGAGCTCTCGTGGTCAAAGCTTAGCGCAGATGTCGCTGGCTTGGGTGCTGCGCGGCGAACGTGTTACGTCAGCTTTGATTGGTGCAAGCCGCGTATCACAAATTGAGGAGAATGTTGCCGCACTTAAAAATCTGGCGTTTGCTCCAGAGGAATTGGCAGCGATTGAAAAAATCTTGAAGTAGAAGCAAAGTTGAATAATAAAAAGCCAAACAAACCAAATTAAGACTCCGCGCGCTTATCAATCGCTTCAGACATCGTACGATCCGTGAGATGCGCATAGATTTGCGTGGTCTCAGGGGAAGCATGGCCAAGCTGCTCTTGCGTTTTGTACAAGTCGTTCTGTAGGTAGTAGTCGGTGGCGAACGAGTGTCGCAATTTATGTACAGATAAGTACGGCTTACCAAACCTTTTCGCATATTTGATCACAAGCTCTTGAATGGCTCGCTTCGTCATACGTTCGCCTTCTTTTTTGCCATTGGCCATGGCGATGAAGAGGGCTTTTTCTTTTTTTGCTGGCTTGTATCGGGAAGAGCGAATACTTAAGTAATCCGTGATGGCTTGAATGGCATCGAGCCGGAAGTAAACTGGCGTTTTGAACGTATCGTCATTTTTACCTTTTCGATACACATGGACAAGCTTCAATTTCATATCGATATCATCAACGTTTAGGTTGAACACCTCAGATACACGAAGTCCTGAATTGAGGATTAGCGTAACGATACAGGCATCTCTGACTTTATTTAACTCATACGCATATAGAGCTTGTTTATTCGTTGCTACATCGTGCTCATAGCCTTCCTTTACATAAGCAATGAACTCGGCAATTTCTTCTTCCTGCAGCAATTTGCCTTCGAGCTTCGCTGCACTGTCTTTGGCCTTGTGAGCACGTTTAATTTCCACTTTCGCCATCACATTTCGTTTCAGAAGCGGGTAGAAGTTATCATCTTCAGCAATTTGACTCAAATAATGAAATAAGGAGCGCAGCGCAGACAATTTGCGGTTAATTGTAGTTTTACCATTAGCTTTTGCTTTACGAGTTGCAAGGAACATGCGAAAATTATTAACACTGTCCATATGCAATCGCTCTAAGTCCTCAAGTGGAACTTGATTCATGACGGTTGCTGTGCTTAAACCTTCGGCAAGAAGCCAGGAGAGGAAAATTTCATAATCACGTACATATTCAAGAAGTGATGAAGGTGAAAGATCAGGGAGCTTATAATTAATAAATTTCTCAATATACCAAGGCATCGAAGGGACTCGTCGATCTAACTCATGGCGGTCTTTGACTTTAATAATATTCATACGGTTCACCTCATAAGCGTCTTGCTGTTAGTATACCAGTGGATTCCCTAAATTGGTAGGCATCCCAATCAAACTATTTGGCACCCTTAAACGTCTTAGCTACAACATGATTTAATTTTGATTAACCGCGCGGTAAAAGGAGCGTCATCAACGATATGACTAAGAATAGGAAGCTAGAAACCGAACTTATTACCTGTATAACGGAACATAAGGAGCATGTATATCGAC
>NZ_JBFRGR010000066.1:0-11675 GCF_052115445.1 Paenibacillus sp. 2RAB27 | reverse complement strand
CTATGATGCCTTTGTCTATTTCCTCTATTAGCTTCATAATAAATTGCTGAACTGAAACAAGCATCTTTTATCACCTACCTTATACTGAATGAATCCCTAAGTAAGTAAAAAGTTCTCTTATAAAATCATTCTTTCATCAATGCAATAATACCATATACTGGAACACACGTCTTTATCGTATCGCTTCAAATTTTACTCATAGTCCAGCGGTGGATGTGCTATGACCCTTTCCCCATTCAAACAACTTCATTTTGATGAAAACTAGCCCCCACCTTTAACTACAACATCAGAAATCCTAGACAGCCTTCTAAGGGTTTGAATCCCACCCAAAGGCATTCACATACTCCTATCAAAGCCGTTCTCCTAATAATATTTTCATTATTAAAAAGTATACTTTTTGACAATGAGTAATCATTCAAATGTGGAGCTATAGGCGCTTCATAAAGCAATCAGTCTGATTGCCACCTTCTGGCTCGTGAAGTATTGAATCACGGCTTAGAGGGCTTTTTAGGCGTTCTGGTGATGTTGTAAAGCCAGGGGTGAGGTGGTTTATATCGTCTATGCTCATGTCGGTTTCATAAATGCCGTCAACACTTCTACAGCCCCGGTAAGGATGAATTATGATACGATACGATTACACATAATAATTCCAACATATGGTACAATTGAATCATTAAATCAGGGTGGTAAGAAGGCGATTTTAATGAAAGACATGCAATACTTCATTTGGATTGAAGCGGAACATTGGTCTCAAGGAGAATGGAACATATACGATGGTAATACTGATGCAATAGTTACATTTGAAGATGKGTCAAGATGGGTTGCTTCATTTTTTACGTACAAGAACATACAGACTCTCGCAGAAAAGAATCAACAAACTGGAGAGTGTTTACAAGGAAAGTATTTTTGKGGTAGTGACATGGTACTGGTGGATGAATGCAGTCGTAATCGCATTGAAGAAGTGATTGAGCATTTGATACTCAAAGGAGACTTTCAAGTTATATTTGATAAATGTGTCGAGGTTATCATAGACGAATGAAGGCAGGATTCTAAGCTAAGGGGATTGTTTAGCATGGCAATGCAGAATGTATTGAAGCAAGTCGTAAAAGAAACGATTGCTCCCTTGTTGAAGGAAGAAGGGTTTAAGAAGCAGGGCAATAACTTTGCCCAAGTATTTTCTGACTTCTCAACGACAGTGAACATTCAGTCATCAAAGTGGAATACACAAGATGAAGTTGAGTTCTTTTTCAATACAGGCATTTATATAGAGGAATTATTCGGAACAGTTCATCTATACCCGAAGCCAACTTTTCCAATGGAAATAAATTCAGTTTTACGGATTCGTGGCACTGAACTAACGAAAACCGATAGTTGGTACAAATTGACTATCGATACTAACGTTGAACAACTTAAACGAATGATAATAAAAGACATTGCAGAGTATATACTTCCTCACCTTCGGCAATTTGAAAGTATTTACGATGTAATCAGAGTAATGGAGTTACGTGAGAAAGATGGGATTTACCAGAGTCCCCACCATTTAACGGTAATCTACTGCTCAATAGGTGAAATGGAAAAAGCACAGGAACGCATGTCAAGAGTGTTTAATGAATTGAAGTTGGACTCGCAAAAGGGATTTGCTAGAGGATTGGCAGACCGATTAGGTCTACACGTATAATAAAGAAGTAAGGGAAACCACTCCATCCTCAGAGTGGTTTTTGTCTTTATATGCTGATGTATATTTTAGGTCAAATAGTACTTTGTGCTTAGATACATTGCGGTGACCTGTAATACAAATAGACGCGATAAAACAAACGTCCCACCAGGCTCTATTGCCCGTAACTTGAACAGGCTGCCCATTTAACTATACTTTAACGTAATGAAGCTACCGATCTTGCTGGTAGCTTCGTCCAATAATGTTTATTCAACTCTAGTTTCCCGGTAACTTAATGAAAGCCTAATCTAGCCTCCTTTATTACTTTACGAAGGAACTTATCTCTACGAATTATCCCTCAAAAACCCCATGTACTCATCAAACTTCTTTAAGTCATCAAGTGCATCCTGTATTATATCTTCTACTTCTCCGTAAATTCCTTCAGTAGCTAAATAATATCCGTCACTTAACCGATCTAAAAATGAAAATTGATCTACTGCTTTATCTGACATGCAACCTTGAGTATACAAGCTATAAATGTATGTAAAAAAATTATCTACAGTGATATTTTTGTTAATAAATTCTGATCGTATTTTACCCAACATTATATACATTGGGAGTTCAAATTCATGATTGGCCATATAAAGATTTTAGAATTGATAGTATATCTTCAATCGACTTTGAGCCCGATAGGGAGAGTTCAATAAATTCATAAGGAATGTCATATTTATCAATACAGTTATCCGCCCACTGGATGATATCATCTTTATTTTTATAACTCGTTGCTAAGGCAAGATAATAAAAACCTGCAAGTATTCTTAAGTTATCCATATGTTTTCAATCCTTTGTAGAATTTCATACTTCGTAAAACTATTCCTTTAGAATTCGTTAAAACTTTGAACTATCCTCCCTTTCGTCTAGAGCAAACTGACCTTTTACCTGGTTGTCTCCTTTAGAAAAATAGAAGCCTTGGAAATAAAAGCAACCCGCCCTAAATTGGGAGGGTTGTACTATTTATAAATTAACTTGTAGATCTCATAAAACTTACGTAAATCTTCCAAGTTTCTAGTTTGTAGTTCGGAAGTGAAAACTTCTAGAAACTCGCTTTTTGCCATTTTACCTGAATTACCAATTTCATTAAATTGAAAGAACTCAGATTGAGACATATTCAAAGCTCTTATAATCTTTTCCACAGTTTCAAGCGATACATTTCTTTCTCCTCGCTCTAGTCCTCCTATGTATGAGCTTTGAAGTTCTGCGAGCTCACCAAGCTGCTCCTGGGTTAACTTTTTAATTTTCCTAATTGTTCTTACTCGTTCACCAATCAATTTTGCAAGGCTTGCCACTTTAACCACCACCTGTTTACTACATTAGGTAAGTCAAAGTTTTTTAAACAGATTATTTAACTATAAATTCCATTGATAAAAGAACTTATAAGTACTATATTGGACATAAAACTTCTTGGAGATGACAAAATGCACCCCATGGCCAGCCAGTATGTAATTGAAAATGTTATACAATATAAAATGCGTGGAAAAGTAGCTTACCAAAGTCATTTACCCGCGGCAACAGCCCTAAACATTACATTCGTAAAACCCTTTGATGATCCTTCAGGTAAGGGGTATCAACGTCCAGTTGACCCCAAACGCTGCCATGATTTTGCAGTTTACCTTTCAAAAGGGGCTGATGCTTTATTCACACCTGTATTGCTAAATGCATGTGGAAACTGGGAGTTCTCCTGTTATGACAAGCAGAGACCGAATTATGGAAGGTTACTTTGTAAGGGAAAAGCTTCATTGATGGATGGTCAGCATCGTCTTGGTGGTATTAAAAAGTACGTACAGGAAACAAACTCCGATATTACAATCCCTTTTCTGGCATTTCACTGCCTGGATGATGATGAAGAGATAAGGCTGTTTGATACAATTAATACTAAAGCAAAAGGTATTGGTCTATCACTAAGCAAATATCTGAGAAGAGATTCTGATGATTTGAGTTGGGTTGCAACCGAATTGTTAATGAGAAAGGAAAGTCCTTTTTATCATATCGGTAGTATTATCGGTAAGCGCGTAAAGGGTAGACACATCACGCTACAAAATCTGTATAGAACACTTCATTTTCTTTTCAAAGACGGTGAACTGGTACTTACCMCTAAGGAAGAAAAGCTAAATATAGCTTTGATTTATTATAACGCTATAAAAGAAACTCTTTCAGCAGAATGGCTGGATTATTCTGGTCATCGATTAACACATATCGTATGCCTTGATGCTCTCTCCATAGCTGCAGGCAAAACAATTAAAAAACATTTAGGTAACAACAAAAAGTCTATAGACCATCCATCTTTACTTAAATCCATAAAAAAACTAAAACAAATTGATTGGTCATCAAATGGACCATTGCGCTTTATAAAAGGTTTATCTGGATCGCGAACATTATCAGAAGAATTAACTGAAATAATGATTGGTTAAAAGAGAATGCTCCGTAGAAGGTTTAAAACTGAAAATAAAGCCTGATGAGTTCAGACTATAACTCTATTAATTAGAGCAAGCTAAAAGCCCCACAATGGACTGTGGGGCTTTTAGGATGTATATAGATAGGACTGGAGAAATAGTATCCAAGTATGATTTTAAATTTCAGCATACAATTCCCCAAAATGTATTTTCATTTGCTCTTTAAGTTGCTTATTTTCCTTTTCAAGATTGCTGACTCTTTTTCTAAGAGAGGCTATGATAACATCTTTCGATGTATCACTCATATTTCGTTTTACTTGCTTCGGGGAAGATAAGCCTAATTGTTGTTTCCGGAGTAACTCAATTCTTTCGCGCAGATTTTTATTTTGATAAATAAACCCTTTTGATATATTGGCTTCTTCTGAAACTGTGTTGAAGTTTATTTTCATTTGTTTTTTTACCATTGTTTTAAGAGCTTCTTCTACTTTTTTAATAGACAATTCTGTTTTTGCTTTTGCGTGGAAGAGAAGCCCTGAGTAATTTGGATTACTATTCGCCATTATAATTCCACCTGCTTCCGTTCTACTTCTGTGTATTCTCGATTTGATTTAGGCATTCCCATAATACCATCTGAACTGGTTAGTGCCGCAGCAATCTCTTTGTATGCTCGAAGTTTAGGTTGAATAACTTCTACCGAACGAATTCGCCCCGTCCTTGTATAAATCTCAATATCCTTTTCAATCTTCTCAATATGTTGTTGGTAATATGGGAGAAACGTTTGATCTACATGCAGACTTGGGCATTTGTTTTTTATACACGGAGCCTCGATATTATCGTTCAAAAAGCTACAATTTATCTTAGGACTTTTTATACAAAACCCATGATCCAATCGAATAGAATCAAGATTATGCCTAATCCATTCTAACTCAAGTTTATTTTCTTCAGCTTGCTGGATTATATCTGCCTCAATAACCTTTCCATTGGTATCAAGTCTAACTGCGCCCAGATTTTTAACTCGTTCCCATTCTTTTCTAACTGTTCGATCATGAATTTTCGCATACACAAGCGTCATTTCAGGGCTTAAATGTGCCATCAATTTTTGGACATGAAGGATACTCATCCCGTTATTAATTAAAGTAACCCCATAGCGATGACGAAACGCATGATTATTGAATTTATAAATTTCACCTGATTCACCCATGATATTGCAGTTATGAGCCATCTTGTTCAAATGATAAGAAATTGTAGTTCTGAGAAAGGGCTGTCCTTTTTTCTTACCTGAAAAAATAGGAAATAAATAGTCATCTGGGTTTTCGCTTTCCTGCATATTTTCGCTGATATAATCCATTTGCGCCTTTACCAAATTTGCAATCTCTTCGGAAATCGGGACCTTATGATATTGCTCATTTACTTTTCGTTGATCACCCGAAATCCAATATCCGTCTTCTTGATCCAATAAACAATTTAATTTTAATAATAAAATATCACAGCCACGAAATCCGGTTGCTTCCATCAATACAATGACTGGAACGATTTCACTCGGTAGCTGATGGAGATTATCTATTACCTGATTCCAAATATGATCAGGAATATATTTAACATTTTCAGGCTTAGTTTTTCTTTGTTTCGGTTTATCCGATGGTAGAATTAACTTTTTCACATGTATTCTAGGGGCCACTTCAAACTCATGCCGTTGGATATATTGAATAAACACCTCTAATGTATTAAGGCTATAATTGATTTGATTTTCAGATGTAGGTTTCCCAGCATTTCTCCCAACATTACCCCCAAAACCCATAGGTGTTTCCCGAATAAACTTGATAAACCCTATGACTTGAGTTCTTTTCAATTCATTTAAGTTAACCCAACTTGGATGGTATTGAGCAATATAGATGAAAAATGAATTTAGCACAGTAAGTGAACCACATGCGGTGCTCCAACCAAGAGACTGTTGAATAACGACTCGTTGACAAAAATAAGTTTTTACTAATTCTCTAAAAGAAAGACCGATCCTTCGAAAATCCATATGATATTGAGCACTTGTTTTATTAAAATCAATACCTAGCCTCCGAACATCCCACCTATCTCTCTCTATTTCAGAGCGATTGTCGTTTAGATTGCTAATAAATTCATACAACATGTTGTAAATTGTGATTCGTGCCTCATAGCATGTGCTGTTTTCTTTTAGGTTTAAAGAGGAGACATACAACCTGAATTGAGGTAAGAATTTCTCAATTGGCACATCCAAAATAGATGAAAGGCCCGGAAAATTGTTTTTAATAAATTCACCCAAATCTCTTAATGCAGGCGAGTAGGTACTCCATACTGTACTAACCGATGCTTTTTCACTAGTCAAGCGATTATAAATGAATTTTTTCAATTCACTTATCAATGTTTCACTTTTAAAAACTTGAAAATCAATTATTCTTCGGGAACTAGAGAATCTAGTATTGCCTGGATACTCGCTAAGTCTCCATATATCAGAATCATAATACCACCCAAAATCTTGGATAATATGCTCATCTAGATCCAATGCTTCGAAATTGACCCTTTGAACCGAATTTTCTATGTTTTCCACCCAATATCGACCACCTAGAATTAGCGTTGAGGATATTCCCTTTTTTCTTTAGGGATTCCCATAATACCATTACTCACTTTAATTTCTTGAACGATTTGTTTATATCTCGCTAGCTTAGGGGTAATAATTTCAATTGAACGAAACCGACCAGTTTCTTTATATACCTCAATATCATTTTCCATTTTATTTATTTGTTCCTCGTAATAATCAATAAATGTGCTGTCTACATGAAAACTCTTACACTTATTCTTAATACATGGAGGATCTAAGGTAGACTCAAAAAAATCGCAATGTTGACTTGGGAGCTTAATACAAAAACCATGATCAAGGCGTATTGAGTCCATATTATGTCGAATCCATCGTAGCTCAATACCAATTTCGCTAGCATGCTGCTCCTTTTCTGTAGATTGCATTAATCCATCTGGATTAAATCGTAAGCCGCTATTCTTCCAGGCCTTTTCCCACTCAATACGAAGTGTTTGATCAAGTAGTTCTGCATAGAGTAGAGTGATTTCAGGGCAAGCATGAGCCATTAGCTTTTGAATATGCACGATATTCATGCCATTATTGACCAAAGTTACACCATATCGATGGCGAAAAGCATGGTTATTAAACCAAAAAACTTCACCATTATTATCAATAATTTTACATTCGAACGCCATTTTATTCAGATTCCGACTAACCGTAGAACCTAGAGGCGGTAACCCTTTTCTTTTTCCTCTTATAATAGAGAAGAGGTAACAATTAGGATTCTCCTCGCGGGACAAAGAGTTTTTAATAAATTGCGATTGAGCCTTAACAATACCGGCAACTTCMTTTGAAATAGGAACCTTATGATCAATTTTCTCAACTTTTCTTTGAAGTCCTTGAATCCAAAACCCATCTTCCTGTTCTAGTAAACAATCCAACTTTATTTGCAAGACATCACATATGCGAAAACCGGTTGCTTCCATAAGTAAAATTATTGGCACCATTTCTGAGGAAAATGAACTAATATTCTCAACAACCTGATCCCAAACATAATCAGGAATATAATTTAAAGTATCTGCTTTCCTTTTTTTTTGCTGTGGTCTATCCTCTGGCAAAATTAATAGTTCGACATGCTTTAGCGGTGCTTCTTCATAATCGAAAAGCTGAATGTATTGTAAAAATACCTCTAGGCCAATAAGTGTTCTATAAACACTGGACTCAGATCTTTTAGAGCCAGCTTTTGAGCTACTGCCTCCCATAGGCATAAATCGGATATATTTAATAAATTCATTGATATCCGATCTGGATAGATTCCTTAGATTTCTCCAATCAGAATGCCGTTGTATGATGAATCTGAAAAATAAACGAAGACTAGCTAGATAATAAACAGCCGTTGCCGGCGCTAAATCTGCTTTGAGAAATACACGCTCATGAATATACCTTTTACACAACTCCTTGAATGTTACCGGTATTAAAGTGAAGTCTATGTAACGTTCTCCAGAAGTAATATTGAAGTCAATATTCAACTTACGGATATCCCATCTATCCTTTTCTAATTCCTGTACATTATCATACATCTCTTCAAAAAAAGAGTAGATGGATTTGAAAGCTGTTATAGTCATATTATCGGACGTACCCGCAGTTTGCCATCTTGAGTTCGACGGAGTAAGGTACCTTTTATTTATTATTGGTTTTCCAATTTTTAATAAATACGTCCGAAAACGAGTAAGAAATTCCTCTAATGGAAGTTCAGTAATAGATTCCATGCTAGGATAATATCTGGCCAAGAAATCCCCAAGACTTCTTAGAACACTACCATAATTTCTCCAAACCGTAGTGACAGTCAAATCATCATTTAATAACTTGTAGTAAAAATAGTATTTTATTTCATTTTTAATCGCATTATTTTGAAAGTAACCAAACTTTATAACTCTAGGTCTCTCAATCCATTTCCCCTTTTCTTTAACATCTAATAAAGGAAAATCCAGTACGGCCCAAATGTCACTTCCATAGTAGCCAGTTATCGCAGTATTTATTAATTGTAAATGCTCACTTGTAGGTTTTAAGTTATGAGTTAGCATGCTTGTTTTTTCCTTGTTTTTTTTCTTGAGCCGCTTGATACTCCTGTTGAATCGTCTCATCCGATGGATGAATATACATTTCAATCGTTGTTTGAACCTGAGCATGTCCAAGCAACTCTCTCAAAATCGCTACATCGACCCCGTTTTTATGTAATTCAGTGGCATAGGTGTGTCTCAACATGTGGGGCGTAAAATCTATAGCACATTTCGCTTTAATCCTTTTCACAAAAGAACGTACCGCCCAATCCTTCAAAGGTTCGTTCTTATTAGGTCCAGTTAGATTGATAAAGACAAAGTTTGTATCAACATCAGCTGCATGGATATCAAAGATATACTCTTGAAATACATTCATCGTATTTTCTGAAACATATACGAGTCTTCCTTCTCCTGCCACTGTTTTTGAATCTCTTACTTTTATGCTATTGCTACCAATATCGAAATCCTCGATCCATAGAGCAATCGCTTCGCCAATTCGTAATCCACCTTCGTATAAAATGTGAATTAAGAGTTTATCCCGCATATTACCACAAGCATTATGTATCTGTTCTATCTGCGACTGAGTCAGTGTCTTTACTGTTCGTCTAGGTGGTTTGACTTTCAAAATATTCTTAGCAATCTTTTTACCTTTTGTAATGTGATGGAKGAAGGGCTTGAAAGTCATACCTTTTCTTGAAGAATCTTTGGTGACACCTTTCAAAATATCTTGGTCAATTTCATCTGTACGTATCAAAAAATCATAGAAGCCCACAACACAGGTAATAATAGGGTTTACTGTGTTCTCGGATCTCTTAGCCACAACAGGCGCGATCGGTGAGACTTTATCCGTCCTATAAGGACTTCTTAACCATCCGATAAATCGAGCAAGTGATCGAAGATTTGCGTTTGTGTATGATTGGTCAGTTTCATTTAAATATTCAAAATACAGTTTCATATGATAACAATATGTTTTGAGGGTATTAGGTGCTCTACCGATATCATCTAGATATTTGAGATACTTGATTACAGGGATAATAGGAGAACCATCAGAATCTAATAACATATACCTAGTTTTACCTTCTCCATTAATAATGGGAACAAATACTTCTTGTACCTTCATAAATCCCCCTTCTCCTAACATAAATATAAAAACAAGCTCCCGCGCCTTCGCTTGGRCTACATTTACCACTCTTTACTAAATATATCGTTATAAACTATAAAAACTATAATAGTTTAATATAGATAATAAAAATATAAAGAAAGAAAAAAGAAGTAGTTACTAACATTGTATACGTTAATAACTACTTCTTATTATAGTCTAAATAAGTCAGCCAAGAAGATCGTTCGTTCCCCACCCTTGTTCCCCTTACTCATCGCAATTCCCCCCGCATATTCATCAGCATAGTCATAAGCTCAGCCTTGACCAAACTACGAAGCATCGTGAAATGATGAATGTAACCTCGAACTTTGTATTCGACTTGAATCCCTAAAGCATTCATTTCCGTGTGAATCACCTTAATCTCTCGCTGCTTCATCTTGCTTTTCAACTGTTGTAATTCTGGATAAATCCCCATCTCAACCTCTCTGAGATAGAAAAGAATATGATTATAAACAATTTTATCTTTATAAACCTTAAGCTCCTCCATGTCTCTTGCTAGCATATCAAGCAAAATCGGCAACAGTGTGTATTCCTTAATCATTTGAACATCCTCTTCTGTCTCTACTCTTGATGAACCACTCATGTTCTCACCACCATATGCGAACATATATTCGTTTTTCCATATTATATACCGAACACGTATTCGTTATGCAAGTGGTTTTTTGGATATTTTTTAACCAATAAAAGGATGAACTACAGTTAATTTCAATTACTCTACCTAATTTTTACCTATTTATTGAAAACAAGCATCGCCTTACCGCCAATTTGTGCCAAACACTTGAAGTCGCACCCAGACATGTCATATTAAATATTCATCATTCAGGCGGATGTCCAAGAGTTCAGGTAATTGCCTGCATTAAATAGTTTAGAAACCTATAAAAAAGGACCTTACGGAGTTTACCCAAAGGCCTTTCGCAGCTATTTCATTAGATCAGTAAGCGTAGCAGCCATTACACCAAATATCACAGGAGAGCTTTGTGTCACCCCTGTTATGCCCACATCGGCATAGCCAAAAACGCCACAAACAGAGCATCTCACGCTCCACATGTGGCATTTTCATCATGCAGCTATCGAAATATAGACCATAATCGAATCAAGTGAAACGTGTTGTTCGGATCAATCTTTTGCGCCAGGATAAACGTTAAAATCTGGTGTGTCTGGTTCCCGCTGAGTTTCTCACCGAAAATACCCGCAGCAAGACCGATTAGACGCGTAACCTTCGCCGTGTTTTGTAAATCTGCCTTCGTGACGCCTTGCAGCAGCATTTTAATGCGTTCCTTTACCTCAGGGTTTTTCATCTTGAACTTTACACGCTCCACGAGCGCAGGATCGATGCCATATTGCTGATAACTCATACCCGCACCTCCGATACCCGTCATGCTCCTATCTTATGAGTGAATGTAGGCAAACTTGACTGAGGCCGATGCATATAAAAAAACCTATGACGTTAGTTTTAAGTGGTACAAGCCATTTTGCAGCAAAATGACCAGTACTCGGGTGGCTTTCCTCTTCTATGAACGCAGCGCGTGCGGATCCGGAGGCGCGTTGAGGTACCTATGCATCGCGGCGGTGTCGTATAAATGGAAAAGGTACAGCTAAATTCGAGCTATTTATCGAAAAATAACAATTAACTGGATTTCATGCATGTATTCTGATCAAAAACTCTGAAGCCCCCTAATTGGATTGGAGTCATCAATATGCAATAAGGTACAATATCGGTGAGGGGGAATGAAATGTATGAAAAGCAATATCCTTTATGATGAGCAACGCATCAAAGTAGCCCAAGAGGCTCTTAGCGGAACTAAGT
>NZ_JBFRGR010000065.1:0-13363 GCF_052115445.1 Paenibacillus sp. 2RAB27 | reverse complement strand
TTGATGCGTTGCTCATCATAAAGGATATTGCTTTTCATACATTTCATTCCCCCTCACCGATATTGTACCTTATTGCATATTGATGACTCCAATCCAATTAGGGGGCTTCAGAGAGTATATCCATCTAATCAGCACATTTACGTAAAATGCGCTGAAATAGATGGATAATTTCCATGTAAACTGCGAGGTGGCCAATTAGTGAGCCGTGTGGTTGGTCAGTCGGTCGGATGTTCAGCCAGTCATCAGCGCTACCAGCCAAGCCTCGAAACAAAACGGCCATGTCGCAATTATGCGAACAGGGCCGTTCTTTCACGTTTACTTCATCGTTTCGCCTTCTGTGAATATCTGGAAGGTCACGCCAAACTTGTCCTTCACTTGTCCGTAAGCAGGGCTGAAGAATGCTTCATGCAGGTCCATGATGACGGTGCCGCCTTCTTTGAGCCCTTCGAAAAATTGCTTCGATTTGCTTGCATCCTTCGTTGTAATACAAATCGTCACCTGATCACCCTGTTGAACGGGTTTACCTGAGTCAGAGTCCGAGAACATCATTTGGCTTTCGCCAACTTGCAGCATGGCATGGGCAATAAGCCCTTTTTGTTCATCAGCAAGCGGGTAATCAGGGCTGGCAGGCATTTCACCAAAGGTCTGTTTAAAAAGGACTTGAGCATCCAGCGCTTTCTCATAAAAGGCAATCGCTTCACCAGCAGTACCAGGCAATACTAAATACGGAGTTAAACGAACGGACATCAATAAACAGCTCCTTAGATTGAATTAGTTGAGGGGTAAAAAGTCTACCTCTTATTATTACCACATTTTCCCGAAAAAATAAAGAACATATGTTCTAATTATTTTACTGTATAACGAAATAGCTGCCCTCGATCTTGAATTTCCCCCATGCCTACGGAAAGTGACCTATACTATAATATAGTAGATAAAGACTATCCTCACACACAGGAAAGGTGCTAACGTCGCCTATGAATAAGCTTGCTATCTGGTCGTGGCTGTCACGCCTGTTCCATTCTTTCTCACTCAAACAACGGATATGGTTCACCTTTGTCATACTCATTACCGTAGGTCTGGTGGCAACAGGGAGTATCGCCTACCTGATCGCGTCCAAGGAAATTCAGCGCAATGCGATGCAGTCGAGTCAGGATACCGTGAATCAATCTGYGCAAATTGTGAATGAAAGACTGAAAAATATCGGTACCGCGGTGCGGTCCTTAATGTTCAGTGACGCTTTCAAGCAGTTGATGAAGGATGTTCAGAATAAGGATAACTCAAGCTACTATAAGTCATTAACGGCTTTACAGTATGTGTTCAACCAGGTGAAATTCAATGATTCCATGATCGATAGTATATTGATCGCCACGCCAATTGGGGATTTCTATCCCACCTCCAGTGCGCGAAATATATCTAATTCCTTTTTTGAATCTGATATGTTTAATCAATTCCGGCTTTTAAAGCGCGGCTTTTGGAGCCCGGGACATGTGGATCCGTTTTTTACGGGGAAACAGCKGGTCCTATCGCTTGTCGCAGAAGGTGTAAGTGAAGATTCGTATTTGCAAAATGAGTCAACTAATGTGTATGTGGTCATCAATGTGAAGGAAGACGATTTGCGTGATCTCTTCATGGACAATTTGTCGGACCCGAATAAGCACTACTACTTCGTGGATTCGCATGGGGCAGATATTAATTATTCCGAGCGTATTCAGGATAATGTGTTTATTCAACGTCCTGATTTTGTTCAGCAACTTACCCATGATAGTAAAGGATCGTTTTTTTTCGAGGATAAGGATCGGAATAACTATCTCGTTAATTATGCGCGGCTGGATATCAAGGAAGATTGGATGATTGTTGGCGTCCAAGTCAAAGATAAATTGTTAGCCAAATTGAATGGGATTAAGCAAGCCACGATGCTGGTTACGATTGGATTTGTTCTCGTATCGTCGTTGATTACGAATAATTTGACGCTGTTGCTGCTCAAACCGTTGTATAGACTCCAGAAGCTCATGAAACGAGTAGAAGAGAATGATCTGGAAGTACGTTTTGAAAGTGCGTATAAGGATGAAGTTTCCCAGGTTGGGTTCCGTTTCAACCGGATGTTGGACGAGATTAAGCAGCTCATCGCGGATGTCACCAATCGAGAACGTGATAAACGGAAAGCGGAGATTAAAGCTTTGACAGCGCAAATGGACCCGCATTTTTTCTATAACACGCTCAATACGATCTACTGCAAATCAGTCCTCGGTGAAAATGAAGATGTGAATGAAATGATTTTGGCCTTATCCAATATGTTTCAATTGAGCCTAAGCGGAGGACKGGATTTGATTCCACTCGCAGATGAACTTGATCATGTTCGTCAATATTTGGCCATTCAACAAAGGTCGTATGAGAATTTATTCGTCTGCCGGATGGAAGTCGAGCCTGGGCTAAATGCCTGCCTCGTTCCCAAAATCATCATTCAACCGTTGATCGAGAATAGTATTTTACACGGTTTTAAAGATATGAAATCGGGCGGTGAAATCCAGCTTACAGCTCGAATAGATGGGGACTGGCTCCATATCATGGTGGAAGACAATGGGCAAGGGCTGATACCGGAGAAGTTGTTGCAAAGCATGATGCATCCAACTACCTCGAAGCATGGCTATGCCCTGCGAAATATCTATACCCGATTAGAGTTGTATTATGGGACAGAGCAACGGATGAAGATAACGACGAATACATGGGGCGGTGCCCGCATTGAACTATGGCTGCCACGGTATGAGACAGAGGAGGATTTCCATGGACCGACTAATTAAGCTATGTGTGGTAGACGACATTCGAAGTGTTGTTGATATGATTACGAAGAAAATCCCTTGGCATGAGCACGGCATCGAAATCGTAGGCAGCGCAACCGATGGGGAGGAAGGTTTTGCCGTTATTCGTGAAACAAAGCCAGATCTTATTCTAACCGACATTCGAATGCCTAAGATGGATGGTTTGGAAATGACCCGCAACATTATGGAGATTCTTCCGACGAGTAAAGTTGTCATTTTGAGTGCGTATACCGATTTCGATTATGCGCAAAAAGCGATCCAATATGGCGCCTTAGATTATGTGAAGAAGCCATTTTCTATCGATCAAATTGTGAAAGCAGTCGTCAAAGCCAAAGAAGTCTGGGAGCAAGAGAATCGTAGCCGCACCCAGCTGATCGGTCTCCAACAGAAGATTAAAGAAAGCATGCCGGCACTTCGACAGGAATATCTCTCCTTACTCGTCTACCATCAAACCAATGAAGCTGAATTAGCGCGATTATCGGACTTTCTAGACATTAATGAATTGAAAGCACCATTTGCGGTGATGACGATTCAGATTGATCAGTTTACGGACAAATATGGCGATGTTCCTGTAAAGGAGCTCGAGCTAGTCCGTTTTTCTTTGCAAAATATCGTTGAAGAAACGATAGCCTTTTACGGGGCAGCCGTCGTGTTTCGAGAGGGGTTTAATCGCTATATTTGTATTCTCAATGTCACGGATCAAGAGTCGCCTATAGCGATTGCAGACGAATGCTGCGCGAACATAGCGCGTCATACGAAATTTACGATCTCCATTGGCATCGGGCAATGTGTAGAGACCGTGCAAGAGCTGCCAAAGAGCTATCAGCAGTCGCTTAGCGCGTTATCGTATCATTTTTACACGGGAGGCAATGGTGCATTTAGCTTTAATTCGGATGCACAAGCCGTTCCTGTGGAGTGGATTTATACGGAGGACAGCGAGAATGAGTTCTTGTTCGCTTTCCGCTCAGGCAATCGAGACGCCTGCGTCGAGTGGGCGATGACGGTTTTCACGGAGATAGGGAAAGTGTCCGTTCTCCCTGAGCCTGGTGTCGTAGAGCGACTGCTGCAAGGCCTTGTCCTGCGCATGCTGCGGGTGCTGATGGAGAAATTCCCTCGCCATAGCTTAGCTGAATTTGAAGCGAAGAATCAGGAAATCAGAGATAGCGGTGCGGCTATCCTAGAATATCGCGCATGGTTCATTGAGCTGTGTGAAATTGGGTGTGGACTGATCCATCAAGAACGGGCGAGCGAGTCGCAGAAAATTATTCTTCGTTCAGCGGAGTACATCAAAGCGAATCTGGACATCGATTTGACCTTGGAGCACTGTGCAAAGCAGGTTAATTTAAGCTGGGGCTACTATTCGAATTTGTTCAAAAAAGTAACCGGTTCGACCTTCCAACAATTCGTTACGCAAGCGAAAATGGAGCGGGCGAAGTCGATGCTGATTGAGGATTATCAGGTGCAAGAAATTGCGCAACAGTTGGGCTACGAGCATCGGCGTTATTTCAGCGAGGTATTTAAAAAGCAGACCGGTCTCACACCGACGGAATTCAAAGAAATGTCGCTGGGCAAGCCCTCCAAGCCGTGAGGGCTTGCCTGTTTTATGAACAAGTGGGAAGGGCAACATATAGGAACATATAGAAATATCTGCCCTCATTCAAGAGTTGACCTCATTATCAGGACAAGAGAATTCTTTTAATATTAGAAATGTAAACAACAGATTTAAGGGAGGCTTACACATGATAAAGAAATTAGGGACGGTCACATTAACAGTCGCACTCGCAGGTAGTTTGGCAGCTTGCAGCTCCACCAAAACCGAAACAGCAGCAAGCCCGGCAGCATCGGCGAAAGCATCAAGTGCGCCAGCGAGTTCGGCTACTACCAAAGCCAAAACGAAGCTTTCTTATTGGACGGGTGACCGTCATGATATGGACTATATTAAGAGTGTTGTACAGAAATTTAACGAAACGAACGGCGAGAATATTGAAGTTGAAATGGTTGTTAAGACAGAAGACTTCAACCAAGCGATTGATCTGGCTTTTGCTTCCGGACAGGCGCCTGACATTATTCGTGTCAAAGAAAATACAATTCAGCCTTTTGCAGCGAAAGGGTATCTGAAACCGATTGATTCTTATGTAACGGATGCAATTAAGAAGAAATTCCCAGTCATTGATGATTTCAACCGCATTGGTGGCAAAATGTACAGCCTTCCAAACTACGGTTCAACGATTCGTCTCGTTTACAACAAAGAGCTTTTCGCTAAAGCTGGCATCGCGGCACCTCCGAAAACATTGAAAGAAATGGTTGAAGATGCGAAGAAAATTACCGCAGTTGGTAAAGCGAATGGCTCCTATGGTTTCGCGCAGAACTTCAAGAGCCCGGACAGTGCCCTTGGTCGTTCAGCAAGAGTCATTGCAGAGGCAAGCGGCTACGGCGGCTTTGGATATGATTTCAAAACAGCCAAGTTTGACTTCGCAGGGTACAAAGATATCATTCAATCCTTCAAGCAAATGGTAGACGACGGCAGCACATTGCCAGGTATGGAATCCTTGGATATTGATCCACTTCGTGCACAATTCGCGGAAGGTAAAATTGGTATGTACATCTCCTTCTCTTCGGAGCCAGGTGTATACGCGAATCAATTCCCCGCGAAGATCGATTGGGCTGCAGCACCTGTTCCAACCATTGATGGCACGATCAAAGGCGCAAGTTCATTCCTTGGTGGTCAATGGCTATCCATCAGCAATACGACCAAAAACGCCGATCAAGCTTGGAAATTTATGCAGTTCATGTATGATGATGAAGTATTGAAAACGTATCACGAAAAAGGCTTTGGCTTGTCGATGGTACCATCTGTATCTTCTGTTGCCAAAAAACCAGAGATCAAAGGGATTGAAGGCTTCTTGCCAAGTGGAAATGACGGCACATGGCCGCTTCAACCAACCGTTACGGTTGAAGGCATGAAATTCAATGATGCATTCTTCAAATATATGATCAGTGGCGGAAATTTGGATCAGATTATTCAAGATCTGAGCAAACGTTATAACGATGCGTTGGATAAAGCAGTCGCCAAAGGCGATGTCAAAGTAGCTCCGAACCCAAGCTTCGATCCAATGAAATTAATGATGAAATAAGAGCTGCCTGAAGAGGTCCAAAGCGAGAGTGGAGCTGAAACTCCACTCTCTCGCTCTTGATAGGGAAATTAGATTGATCAGGGCCCCCGGAAAGTAATTGGACTACACATCGAAGCTTAGCTTCACTTTTTGGGGTATTTTAGGAGGGAATGGGATGAACAGGACACGCCAGATCGGTTTTTCATACTTATTTTTATTTCCAAGCTTTCTACTGACCATGGTGCTGGGCGTCTATCCGATTGCTTGGGCGATTCGTTATATGTTTTATGACTACAAAGGCTTCGGGGCACCGGATTTTATTGGGATTGATAATTTCAGACGACTCTTTCAGGATACGGAGTACTGGCATTCTGTCATAAATACATTCGTCTATGCAGGTGGCAAGCTCATCATAACCCTTCCGTTATGCTTAGTACTTGCCGTTATATTAAATTCCAAGCTGCGTGGACGCAACTGGTTAAGAGCGATCTATTTCATGCCTACAATCATTAGTTCAGCGGTTATGGCTGTCGTATTTTTTATCATTTTCAACTCGTACAACGGTATTCTTAATCAGTATTTATTAAAGTTTCATATCATCTCTGAAAGAATCGATTGGCTCGGACCCAAGCATGCGATGCTGACAACGATCATCATTGCGGTATGGGGAGCGGTAGGGAACTACATGCTGTTATTTCTAGCTGGTCTTCAAAATATCCCGAATGATGTGTACGAAAGCTCCTCCTTAGACGGTGCGAATAAATGGCAGCAGTTCTGGTATTTAACGATTCCGATGCTGGGTCCGGTACTGCAAATCGTCATTATGCTGGCGATCATCAATTCTCTCAAAGGATATGAGAGCATTATGGTTCTCACCGAAGGTGGACCGGTTGGTAAGACAGAAGTCATGTATCTGTATGTCTACAAGCTCTTTTTCCCAACACCATCAGGATCCGTTACGGATCAGCAATTTGGCTACGGCAGTGCTGTTGGTTTCATGACTGCTGTCATTGTCGGCATCATTACGCTTGTTTATCATCTGATGTCGAAACGCCTAAACAAACTACAATAGGGAGGAGACTTAAGAATCATGGAAGTGACAGAAGCGATACCTGCTGTTCATATGAAGAAAAAGACGCAGTCGTTTTCAGTGGGGAGATTGGGTGGAAAAGCACTGCTCTGGTTGTTTTTACTGATAACCGCACTGCTCATCGTGTTCCCAGTCGTTGTGACTTTTTTAGGCTCCTTTATGTCTAATTTGGAGATTACCAAGGGGGGAAAGATCTTCCCGTCTTCCTGGCATTTCGTAAACTATAAGGAAGCCTGGGTACAGGCCAACTTCGCGAGATTTACTTGGAACAGTATATTCTTGAGTGGAGCAACGACGATCGGCGTACTGATCGTAGCTTCCATGGCAGCTTATGTGGTTGACCGCATTAAGTTCCCAGGGAAAGCCATTTATGTCGCGATTCAAGCGTCCACGATGTTTATCTCCATTGGCGCAGTCGTCATTAGACCGCAGTTCGAGCTGATGGTGAAGCTGCATCTGAATACGAGTTTATGGGGCGTTGTCCTCATTCTGATTAGCGGTCATGCGTATATCTTCTTTATTCTATTAAGCTTTCTGCAGGGTATTTCCCGGGAATTAGACGAAGCCGCGCGTATTGACGGCTGTTCCGATGGCGGCATTTTCTGGCGAATTATTCTGCCTCTCATGCGACCTGGACTCGGGGTTGGCGCCTTGTTTACCTTTTGCGGGGCGTGGAATGAGTACTTGCGACCGTTAGTGTTCACGATGACGAATCCGAAGTTGCAAACATTAACCGTTGGCTTATCCTATCTGCGGTATGGGTCATCAGCAGCCGTTCAAACGCATTACATGTTGGCGGGTGCTTGCTTATCGATTTTGCCATTATTACTCGTTTATATGATTGCGAATCGCTCATTCATGCAAATGACGGCGGGTTCATTGAAAGGCTAGGAGGACTCTGACCATGGATATTAAGCGTTTAGAGCGACTGCGTGGAAACGCAGTCAACACAGAATTTCAATCAGCAATGGCGCTGTTACGACGGGATGCGGAAGAAGCGGCGAAGATCACCTTCGCCATTCGCTCCCATGAACAAGGCGAATGGATGCACTTATATTATTGTGATGAAGATGGGACTCGCCTCACTTTCCAGTGGGACGAGCCTTTTCTTCATCTCTGTTCGACCTGTGGCAAGGAGAGGCGAAGTCAACTGTTAGACAGGGCTTGGACGTCGATCGCACATAGCCAGATCGGTCGAGCTGTGTATCACATTGCTTTACTGTATGCGATAGAACCTGACGCAGGTCGATTGCAATTCGTTAAATCCTATCTGATGGCGTATGCCGACCACTATGAAACGTATGCCATCCATGGGGATATTCCTTATAATGGGCCCGGGAAATTATTTGCCCAAACCTTAGATGAAGCCCATTGGATCACGGATCTAGCACTTGGCTTTGATATGATACAGAAGCATCTGACGCCAGCTGAGATTGCCCATGTACGGGCAGGTCTGCTGGAGCCCTGTGCTCGTTTTCTCATTGCACATAAAGAGAAGCAAATTCATAATCACTCGGTTTTGATTACATCGGCAATAGCCGCGCTGGGGCTTTTGCTACATGATCGTGATGTGCTGAACGCAGGCTTAGCAGGTGAATACGGCTTGGATGACCAACTTGAACGCGGGATTCTTGAAGACGGCTTATGGTACGAGGGGAATGTGCAATATCATTTCTATGCTTTTAAATCCCTGCTGCACTATGCGTTAATAGCGGAAGGAACTCCGTGGGATGTCTGGCAAAAGAATGCGCTGAAAGCGATGTTCGATTTTCCGTTTCAGCTTGTTCTGCCGAGCGGCATGATGCCGACGATCAATGATGCAGGGCGTGGGGATCATATCGGCACATATGCGGCTTATTATGAAATTGCTTATGATATATACGGAGACGGCAAATATCGTTCGTTCCTGGCTACAGCTTACGGCACAGCTTACGCAGATCCACGTATGAATGATGCAAGTCGAACGAAGCGAAATTCGATGTATGCTTTGATGTTTGGTCAGGACTTGATTGGACATGTAGAGGAGTCAGATATGCTTGGGGAAGAGGTGCAGCGCACACGCTCTTTATTAGGAAGCGGGCTAACCAAGTTAGTGAATCCAACTGGCTGGCATGTGATCGTTAAGCATAGCCGATTCGGTGGCGAACACGATCATATGGATCGTCTGGGTTTATCGATTATGCACGGCAATGTGCCGCTGCTCATTGACCCCGGTACGACGGCGTATGGAATCCCCGCTCATTTCGGATGGTTTAAACATACGTACTCACATAACACGGTGAGTATCGACGGGGCAGATCAGCCGCCGCGAGACGGACGATTGATTCACATGCAGGAAGAAGCATGGGGCGTGTGGTTGGAGACTGCTGTGGATTGGCTGGCAGAGGATTATTTGATGAAAGATCGTATTATCCTGCCTGCTGAGCTCAATCCTTGGGACACTGACGTCTATGAAGGTGTGCAAATTCGGCGAATTAACCTACTAGCAGAGGATCATCTATTAGATATTGTTCAAGTCACTGTACCAGTCCCACGGTTGGTCCATGTAATGAATCATTTTAGCGGCAAGCTGCTAGGCAAGGATGATGCTGCCAAATGGTCAACCACGGAAGATCAACTAGGTCGACTGGATCAACAATGGTTCAAGGAGAAACGGAAGCTGGTGCAGGACGTATCGGCCTTCGAATACCGTATGAGTGAAGGCACGTTGGAACAACACGTTTGGTGCACACAGCCAACAACGATATATACGGCACTGACCCCAGACAACCCGCCGAGCGGGCAGCGAACGTCTTTCATTACCACCGCTGCTGTGGAACAATGTGCGATTATTGTACAACTGCTGCACGTTGACCGTTGTAGGGAAGTGAAGGCACAGGGTCATCTTGAGGTTGTGGCGTTGTCGAATAGCAGTCTGCAAGTCGTATGGAATCAAGCAGAATCACAAGTCACGTATGATGTGCAGTTGAACGGAGTGAAAGCAGAGCTGAGCAGAAGACGTAGCTGACATGTCCATTGTTGCTAAATAGTATAGAAAGCTGCCCTTGTTATGTAAGTTCCCGCATTACGGGGAAGAGGGCGGATTTTTTATAATAAGTTATGTAAGCGCTTTAATTCATCGCGTTAGCGAAGACATCAGAAGGAGGGAATTTATTTGCACAAAATGAAGGCATGGCTGATCGGACTATTTTCATTTATTTTTATCCTTGGGAGTTTAGGTGCTGTCCCTGTTCGGGTTCATGCGGCCACCATCTCATCCTACGCATTGCCTTCGATCTACACGGCATCCACGGTGTATGGTCTCAAGGTAGATGCGACAACGATTCCTGTTGTTAGTTATACGAGTGAATACGATTATGCCCACTTCTCCATGTCGGGGTCAGCGACTATTGAGATCACGGCCATAGGGCAAGCGAGCATTACGTCCTACTCGATCTCCCCGAAGAAGCTCAATTTGACGGGAACTACGAGTGGCAATAAGCTGACGTTTACAGTCAGTGGCGACGAATATTTGATAGTCAAAATCAATGAGGGGCGCGCTCTCGTCATCGCAGCTGACCCGGCGGAGACGAACAAACCCGCCTCGTCGGGGACGGGGATTTATAATGTGAAATCTTCGCCTTACAACGCGGATAGCACGGGTGCTGGCATGGCGACGACCGCTATTCAGAATGCCATAAATGATGCGGCCAACTACACGGGTGGGCAAGGAATTGTCTATGTACCTGCGGGGATCTACAAGGCGGGTAATCTGCAGCTGAAAAGCGACGTAGCTTAGTACTTGGAAGGCGGAGCCGTGCTTCGGTTTACGGGGGTAGCGAGTGATTATACCGTGAATTGGCATAAGGATTCACAGCTTCGAGACGTTACTTGGTGGTTATACACTCAGACCGGCGCAGACAATGTGAAGATATACGGTCGAGGTACGATCGACGGCAATGGGAAATACGCGACATCGACGAACAATTTTGCCAGTAATATTATTGTGCCAATCGGGACTACCAATTTCACCTTGGATGGGCCGTTGATTCGCGATTCCGGTTCGTGGGCGGTAACCCCAGCAAGGTCGAATGATCTTACGTTTAAAAATATGAAGATCTTTAACCGTTTTGATATGGGCGAGAACGACGGTATCGATGTGAATGAATCCCAAAATGTGCTCGTTCAGCATGGGATCGGCATTGGTTTGGATGATCCTTACACAACGAAAACGTGGGATCAGACGGTGGATATTAGTCTAAGCTGGCCGGGAAGTCCCGAGCCCGTAAGTAATGTCGTGTTTGATGATCTTATTTCCTGGACGGTTTGCTTTGGATTTAAAGTAGGTCAAGGTATGAGACAAAATCAAAGTGACGTTACGTTCAAAAACAGTGTCGTTTACGACTCATCTGTCGGTATCGGTGTCGATCATAAATATGGGGTTGGAACACTGACGAATGTTACCTTTGATAATATCGATATCGAAAGAGTGACCAATACCAACGATAGCACGCGTACGTGGGCCTACTTTATTATTCGAAATGCCGATGGTTTCGGTGGCGGTACGATTAACACATTGAATGTCAAAAATATTCTGGTTCGCGATGCGGGAACGACTTTAGGGACGCTGAAAGGCTTTAGCAGCACTAAAAACATCAGTAATATCACGTTCGATAACGTGGTTATGCCTGGGAGTGCGACGCCTGCTCAGAATTTATTCCAGATGAACATCCTCAATCGTGCTTTCCATACGCCAGTGACGATCCTGCCAACACAGATCGCAGAACCAGTGCAACGACCGAATATAGCGCTGAATAAAGCGGCAACTGCTTCATCTTCCGCTGCTGCGCCGAGTCTTTCTTTTGATGGCAACTTCGGTTCGAGATGGGGATCTAGTTATACAGATAATGAGTGGATCTATGTAGATTTAGGGTCCGCTGTGTATATCGATGCCGCGAAACTTTATTGGGAAGCTGCGTATGGCAAAAACTATCAAATTCAAGTATCGAATGATGCGGTCAACTGGACAAATGTCTTTACCACGACGTCAGGGGATGGCGGTGTCGATGACATAAGCTTTACGCCTACAGTGGCTCGATATGTGAAAATGAATGGCACCTTGCGAGGCTCCTCTTACGGATACTCCTTGTGGGAGTTTGAAGTGTACGGAACCGTAGGCAACTTAGCCATTGGGGCCGGTGTATCGGCTACCAGCTCTGTTGAGAATACGAATTTCTCCACTGCGAAAATAAACGACGGGCAGCGCAACACGGTAACAGGATCGATGGGTTGGACCAGTAATAACAGCCTGACTGCGAACCATACAGAGTCAGTGACGCTCGATATGGGTTCGAACAAGACCATTTCGAAAGTGGATCTGTATCCACGAAATGACACTGGCAATATCGGTCAGAACTTTCCGATTGATTTTACAATTAAGACCTCTACCGATAATGTGAATTGGTCGACGGTGGTTACACGTACGGGCTATGCACAGCCGGGGAATGCAGTTCAGAGTTTTGCATTTTCTGCGGTATCTGCAAGATATGTGAAAATCGAAGGGACGAATCTACGCCCGAATCCGAGTGATGCGAATCGGTATCGAATGGCCTTTCCAGAGGTGGAAATCTATGCAGCCAATCAAGCTGCCGGAGCTATCGTTTCAGCGAGCAGCTCGTTGGAAAATAGCAACTACTCCACGAATAAGGTGAATGACGGCGGTCGCAATTCCGTAACGGGTTCGATGGGATGGACCAGCAACAACAGCTTAACTACGAACCATACGGAGTGGATGACGCTGGATATGGGGTCTAATCGCAGCATGACCAAGGTTGATCTGTATCCGCGCAATGACTCGGGAAATGTTGGTCAGAATTTCCCGATTGATTTTACGATCCAAACGTCTACGGATGGCTTGAATTGGTCGACGGCGGTTACACGTACGGGCTATGCGCAGCCGGGGAATGCTGTTCAGAGTTTGGCGTTTTCTGCGGTATCTGCAAGATATGTGAAAATCGAAGGGACGAATCTACGCCCGAATCCGAGTGATGCCAACCGGTACCGGATGGCCTTTGCTGAGGTAGAAGTGTACTGATATTCATGGAGATGACCACGTTAGCCTTTGGCTGATGTGGTTATTTTTTTATATGAGTAGGAGTTGAGCTAAGGGGAGTAGTAGGGTCAGTTGAGTAGCTGGATTTTCAAATAAATGTAATATATCAGACTGTCGAGAAAGTCTCGACAGTCTTTATTATTTTCTTTTTAGTTCATCACATTACCGCGTTAATTTGGTATAATATAAGTATACTCTTGAAAGTGGTGAACCTCATGCTTCGCTCTAAACCGAATGACCCTCAATTAGACTA
>NZ_JBFRGR010000064.1:0-14612 GCF_052115445.1 Paenibacillus sp. 2RAB27 | reverse complement strand
CCATATGAACGCAGCGACGCGAGGTCTTCAAACGTTACCCGTAATCCGAGAGTATAGCCCTTAATATTTTCCGTTTCTTCAGTTACGTTGATGCCTGCACTTATATCCAATATCCCGGGGATACGATCCCGAAACGATAACAATTGATCCAGCAATTCCTGTTGCTTGATTGGTGTGACATTAGTATTGAACTTGAATACAACGAGATGTTCGTACATCGCTAAATTGCTCCTTTTTAAGCTTAGTGTTGTGGTGCTATAGTTCTTACGTTAGTTTAGTCTGCTTCCACTAGATTGAAAGCCAATAATATAAAGGATTCCTGTCACCAGACTGCATTAATCGTAATTCCAAATGAGCCGTCCCTTTCTTATCTTGGCAGCATAGATGATTTGTCCACTATGAAAATGAACCAATAACTCAGGTCTGGATTTGAGATGTTCAAGATATTTTATAAGTATATCAAAAGCATCCATGGTCTTTTTTAAAGCTTGTTCTTTAGACATTTCTAGCCCTTTTTCAAATTCTCTATGCCTATCTCTTACGTCTGGAATATCCAGCAGAATAGTTTCGATTCGAGAGTGAACCGCACCTCTAATATGGGCAATTAGGTTAGCAATGCTATTACTTTCCGATGTTGGGGAAGAAGTAATGTCTTCTTGGGACAATTGTTCAATGGCTTGAAGTGTCCATTTCTTTTCTGACCTAAATTTAACTAGCATACTTTCAAGTAGCTCTAAGGCGATCTCCATTTAGAATCCTCCCAGTAATTAGGAATATGTATAATCATATCAAACGAATGTTCCCTAATTCAATCTTTACTTGAACGAATAAAAAAAGAGCAGCCGCGAGGCAAGCTCCTTCACTATCGTTTTTACGTTAGTTTAATATTGGATTAAAATAGCAGCATTAGTGTACTTCTATAACCACGCTACCGAATAGCTTTTCATCTACATAAGCTTCTAGTCTCCATAAACCTTTTGAAGGTAAAGTCATCGTTGAAGGCATTTTACCTGCCTTATCATTATCTTTTATATTTGTATTTGGAATACTAATACTACCTTCAAATACATTTACTTTCTCTCCAGTTTGTTTGCTAACTCCAACAATCTTTACTTTTTTACCAAATAAATTTTGCGTTTCTTGTGGTGTATCATCCCAAAAATGCCACATATACTTTTGTTTTTTCCCAGGATAAAACCGATCAACCTCTTGATCGTTATAAATGAATCCTATTTTTCCTTGTTCACCTAACAGCATATAATTATCGGCTTTAAACATACTACTTATTTGCCATGATTCGTCTTCGTTTAATACTTTTGGGGTTTCCTTGGTTATTACGGTGGTATCAGTTTTAGAACAACCGATTAAGAACAACAGCAAAACTATAAATCCTAATTTCAATCTCATAATGTCACCTCCTGTAATTGGATGAAATTTTTGCACGCTGTGGCTCTAAATATATCAATATTACCACATCTCGATTTTCGGGACATAAGGGTGAATGGATTCCTACAAAGAGAACCATAATTATGTATTGTTCTGCTACTATGGAGAACATATCAATTTCATGTCTTCCTTCGGAAATCTGTGCAACTTCTTGTCTTTCGAAAAGGACAAGAAGTTGTATCCATAAAAATAAAAAACCGCGTAAACCGCGGCTTCTTATACATATATGTTCTTGTCCTTCTACATCCGAAGCTATTGTTGGCTGCTTCCCTGCTACTGAAATGCTTCTGCAAATTCGTTGTAACTGCTGAAGAAGTTTTACAAACGATTTAAGTGGATTTAGCAGCGTGATTATGTCGGAAGTTCTTATTGTGTTTTGTTTCGGCAAAAGTTGATCTGGCGCTATTGCCCCGTTCCATCAAATTAAATGACTTATTCATTGATTTGAAACACTCTAAACCGACGGTTATTCTTCATTTCTCCAGCAAAGTCCCCATTGTTCTGAGAAAATAAGTATTAGACTGACCCCTAGAAACGGAACAGCAGCAGTCATGGACGTGAAAATAAAGTCCTAGACTGCTGCTGTTTTGTTGAAGTAACGTTCATCGTTAGTTTAATGGATAATAGCATTTCAATGCAAAAAAATCATGGGGTAACTCTGAAGAGTTTCTCTGAATGGGGACAAAAACAGTGGTCTAACCGTAACAAAATGGAGGTCGAAGCTGTTGCCGTGATGTTAAGTTGGGCACTTTATGGAGCCGCTATGCATTGGATGCAAAATCAAACTACACAGGCAAAAGATTATATAAATCAATTGGTGCAATTAATGAAAAATGGTATTCAATTGGACAATGCAATGTCTATATGATTTGCTAACATTCCCCATTATTCTTCCAGATACTTTAATGAAAAACGGCAGCTGACCATAAAGTCAGTTGCCGTCGTGTTGTTCTATTCAACTATCGTTCGCCGTTAGTTGAGCATGCAAATTCCTCTCCATAATCAAATTGCTTTAGGAGTCCACCAAATAGGGTTTCGATTAATTCATTAAATTGTTCTGTATTCACTCGTATACCCCCAATAATTAACATTTCATATTAGTAGCAATGATCGCATGTGTGAACAAGTTACTACATTGAAAGCTAATTGTAATAGCTCAATTTGTCTTTGCGGATTTTTTTCTTCATTCCCAGCTAAAACGTAACTTAAAGTTCCTGCTGCGACATTCATACAGTATGTGTTAAAATCACCTACCAAGAAGTTTTCACTATCCGGCAGTCTCATAAAATCAGAGCGGAAATCAGCCTGAACCTTTTCATTTTGCAGTTGTTAGATCTCATTATCCAAGAATAGTGACACCTCTTTATAAACATTGTTAATCCGATTGATTGCCGTCAGTTATCTCGTCGTTGAGCTAATCTCATTAATCAAGAAAGTTTACCTTCCATACATTGGTACCCGCCTGCTTTCGAACTCCAATAGCCATAACTCCTGTTCTGTCCTCGCCCTCCACTGCTGTTACATAATACCTTGCACCAATAATTAAACTGCTAGAATCCGTGGCGGAGGATGGGGGATCCACACTGTAATAGTATATTTTCCGGTCAGTTTCCCACATCCAATTGTAAACATTAATGAATTGGTCCCCCTCCCACAAAGTAGCGAGAACCTTGCTATCATGGTTCTGCCAAGCATCTAGAAATTTTTTAATTACCTTAAGTGCGTCCGGATCACCTTCTAGACCAAGGATGGAGGTCGTTTCGAACCGATGCCAGCTGGCTCCATTGTCAGTGGTTTCTATGTATTCAGTTACTATTCCCCCATCAATTTTATAATCAGTCCGGACGGTCCCCCGGCCATCACTGCCTATGTAAGGAAGATAACTCACTCCCGAATCAAAACCTTTTTTGTGAGGCAAATTCACCTGCTTCCAATTGACTCCCATATCCTCTGTCCTGTAAAAAGGAACCACCTCCGCCATCTTTAGCGAAGAGGTGATAAAACCCTTCCCGTCCATTTGAATGGACATGCTAAGAACCTCCCCTCCTATCATCTCCGTCAAGTCCGCAGCCCGAATCCATTCCTCACTGCTTTGGTTAGAACGGTAAAGCGTTTTACGAACCATTCCATTGCTTTCTGGTTCTGATTGCAGCAAGATCCATGAGTTACCCTCTTGATGGAACGAAGCTTGAATATGGTCCGGCGACACCTGTACCTCCCACTCATCCAGGGTAGGTAAAGGGACTGAATTCCATTGTTTGCCTCGATCATCAGTTCGATACAACTGAAGTCCCTTTTGGATGGAACGGTCAACAGTCCAACATGTCAGGTCCCCTTCGTGATAATAAAATAACCGATTACCGTCGGTCAGTGGCATAGGGAACCCTTCCAACACAACTGGGGTGAGGGCAGGATCCTGTGTGGAGTTTACTACAGAAGTATCCAATGGAATGGTGATGGCTATGGGAGCAGCATCTTTGCAGCCCGCCAACAACACCGTAATAAATAGAATGTTTAGAAAAACGGTAATGCATTTCATTGTAAACCCTTCCTCCTTGTAGAAGCTTATCCAATTAGAAACCAAACTCCGTTATCTCAATCGATTTTAAAAGTAACAAAGAGTCCACTGAAAAGTGATAATTTAGCTAATTTCAAGTTAAACGCATCCCCTAACCCTTACACTTTTATATTACTATATATTGGAATTTAATTGGCTGTTACTTGAATGAAGAAAAAGGAGCTGCCGCGATGCAGTCTCCTCCACTAAAGTTTCTCGTTAGCGGAATGAACTAGAATTTCACTATCTCTATTTTGAAATTTGAATAGCTGAAATATTACCATTTTCACCCATTTAAAATATTTCAGAAAATATTCAACGTATGCTGCTCGCTATTATCGTTGAATGAAAGACAGCTGCCGATACATTTTCGGCAGCTGTCTTGTTGTTCAAGGCACTCTTTATTTTCAAGGAATTAGTATCATTTAAACATTCACCAATTCGTTGCTGTACAATATTTCCACTAGAAGTAACTACAATATGCAACTCTCCAAGTATACCTATAAGGTTACCGTTTTCGTTGCAACTTTTTCTCTGAACGTCAGATCATGCTCAACAAAAACCATTGTTGGATTAAAGCTTTTAATAAGTTCTTCAATTTGTATTCGTGAATAAACATCAATAAAGTTTAGAGGTTCATCCCAAATATATAAATGAGCTTTTTCACATAAACTTTTAGCAATAAGCAACTTTTTCTTTTGTCCACCAGAATAGTGAGATATATCTTTTTCAAATTGAATACGGTCAAAATCCATCTTTCGTAGAATAGATTTAAATATCGGTTCATCAATCTGATTTTCTTCAATAAAGTCTGATAACTTTCCCATTAAATGAGAGGTATCTTGCTGTACATAAGAAATGACAAGACTTGAACTAACGCTCAAAGTACCTGTATGATGGAGCGGCATTCCTAGAATTAGTTTTAAAATACTACTTTTTCCGCTACCATTCTTTCCATCAAGCACTACCCGCTCTCCTGCTTCAACATAGAAACTTATCGGCATATTAACTATTTCACCTTCATAGCTAACAGACACGTCTGTTAACTGAATTAGTTCTTTAGATTTGTACTCTAATGGCTCTAATTGTAGTGACTCCGTTTTTTCCACATTTTTTAGCAAAGTTGACTTTTCTTCAATAGCTTTATTTTGCCTTGATTCCAGGTTCTTTGCACGTTTCATCATTTTTGCAGCTTTATGTCCTACATACCCCTTGTCCAATTTAGAACCAGAATTCGTTGTACCATTTTTGGAAGCTTCTACTTGATTTGACCAATTGGCTGAACGTTTTGAAGATTGTTGCAACCTTCCAATGTCTTTTTGTAAACGCTCATTTGTTTTTTCCTCATGCTCCTGCTGTCTATCAAAATTCAGCTTCCAAGAAGAATAATTACCACTTTGAACTTCGATATTGGCTCTATTTATTGACAAGATGTGGTCCACACAGCCATCCAAAAAGTTTCTATCATGTGAAATTAAAATGTATCCTTTTTTCCTTTTTAAATAATTGGAAACGATCTTTCGTCCATTGATATCTAGGTGATTGGTTGGCTCATCAATTAATAAAAATTGCCCTTCATTCAAAAAAAGTGCAGCCAGCAAAACCTTCGTTTGTTCCCCATTCGATAAAGTTTCGAAAGGTCGGTACATCACTTCAGCATCAACATCTAAATAAGATATTTCACGAAGATACTCCCAATCTTCTGCCTGAGGACATATCTCTTCTAATATTTCATATGTGAATCTGCTTTTATCCGAGACTGGATATGGAAAATATTTAAATTCAACTGAAGAAATAATAGTTCCGTTGTATTCATATTTTTCTAATAATAGATTGAAAAAAGTTGTCTTACCTCGACCGTTGCGACCAATAAATCCAAGCTTCCAATCCGTATCTATTTGAAAGCTAACATTTTCAAAAATAGGATCAAAGCTGCTGGGATATGAAAATGTCAGGTTTTGTACATGAATCATTGACATGGTAGGTTCCTCCTTTTTATAACACACTATTTCTTTATAAAAAGTCGGTTCATATCCATCTATTCTCATTTACTCCGTATAAGTTAAATGGATACTAACGACTTATACGGAGTGAATCATGTGTAACAACCGTTTCAGTACTCATATGCTCCCTCCTTTATAAAATTCTAAATCGCTGTTCGTGGGACGAAGAGTGTAAAACTATCGCAGTAAAAAATAAAGAACTACAAGAAAGGTACCTTTCTTGTAGCTCAAATAAACGAATACAGAATCTAACCCATTTAATGGGATAGATAAAATTATTTGAGTGAAGAGAATAAGTATCTTTCTCGCTTAACAAAGAATAAAACATCTCAGCTTATGTTTTATCATTCGTAAAATAGCAAGAAATATTACATTATCCTTCTCATCTCCCATTGATTTATTAAATAATATCCTAACATAACATATTTCACATTTCAACTTTGCAACTTGTAGGCTCCAAGTGAGGAAGGATTTATTAAACAATTCTGTCCATTAGTTGAGAAAAGGCAGCGGTCCGATTTGGTCCGCTGCCTTCTCATGTTCATATTCAACTCTCGGTTGCAAAAGGTTAGTATTTGATATCATCATCAACTGTTCCCTTGCTCTACACGTCTTTTTTACTTCTTTCAACTATTTAGTCGATGGGCATATCATTTTAATGTCTTCCAGCTCTAACATTTGAGATCTCTCGACTAAACTGCTTAATGGGACGCTTTGCTCGTTTTCTGGTTTATCCAAAGGATAAATTCTGGCGGTTTCATTCTTTTCGTCGACATGTTGGATGTAGATTGGTGTTCCGTTATAAGTGACATCAATCATTGTAGGTGAAACTGCAATCTCTTGTGCGCGTTGATTGTTCATTTTTTGGCCTCCTTCACGTACTAGTTACATTATTTGTATATGTGAAAGGATGTATTCATAGAAAGGCAGATACTTAACTATCGTTATCCGTTTGTTTAGTTCTTACACCGTCTTTGGATTTACATAACATCCCCTTCACTATGGAGAGTAAATTAGTTATTCATTATAGAACCAACCCAAACATCTCCGACTTTAACGCTATACGTTCTATCTGAATCTCCATCATTAAGATGAATTGTTTCGACTTTATAAGCCTTACATTTAATAGCAACTACTTCGCTTTCACTCATCCAACCTCGCTGGATATTGTCAATTAGATCGCTTTCTGTGTAAACGTCGGTATCAATATGTAGGTACCAATCGAACATTTCTAACTTTTCTCTCAGGTAAGTATACTTATGAAAAGGAAATTGTTTTTCTTGACTTCCAACATCAAATGTTTTGTCGTAAAAGTGAAGACAATCTTTATAAGCAGCTACCAACTGCGAATTGATGATGAATGGGTCAAATATCCATAACTTTAGATAAAAATCTTCATCTAGTTTTGATAACTTCTCATGCCAGATTCGATAAACATCCAACATCGCTACAAGAAGAAGCCGATTGTACCAAACAAGAGGATTCCTGCGTTGGTTGGCTAAAATGGGTGAATCCAAAGTTTTGCATAATCCCTTTGGTACTGATGTAGATGTTCTATGTCTAAATCAATAACTCGTTTCTTCCACTTTTAAATTTTTTTGACGTGTTTTTTCCAGCCTCTAATTTTTTTCTTTTTGCTTATGAACAACTATAACCCTCCAAATAAGAAATCTAATGAGATGTATTCGCGAAGGTTTTTGAACGCCTTCCTACGGTGAGAAAAGGCTACCGATCCACACACATCCTTGTTTTGAAGAGGTCTAAATTACCTATGACTATCTCATCATGACCACGCTCTACTGCCCGATAGCTTAACGGCATCATGGGGCACTGGCGAAAGTACTTCGTTAGGGTAAAATAGCTTCCACCCCCATTTGTCGTGCGGATCGAAATATCAGTTATAATAGAAACAAAAGTTAGTATCGTTGATTGAGACCATGAACGTCAAAAAACTAGGGGTTGGAGTGTTGAAAAATCATATAAGAGTAAATGGAAGATTGCTTCAAACCAACAAGAAGTTTTCCGCTTTAAAGCTGAGACAAAAAGAGTGGATCGCTTCCTTACTAAGAAGTAAAACGATCTCTTTGATATTCGAGCATCAACGACAATTAACACGTCTAGAACGCGAACGGTTATTGCAGGAGACTTTAATTGCAATAGAGCAAAAAGGAATTTGGATACCTGATTACGAAGTCCGTGGTTATTTTGACAGCAGGGTTCAGCGATATTATAAATCATTTTACAAACAACAGGCTTTATCTGAAGATAATTCTTCATCCAATTGAGAATGGAATTGAAAACTACCTACATCAATCCCATTGTTTATCGGTTAAGGCAGCTTTTACTGGTCGAATACTATTCTGCTCGTAAATACAGCAAGGCTGCCGATGATCGGCAGCCTGTTTTAACATTGTGCTATCGTTCTTGCGTTAGCGTAGCTAGCCATTTGATCCGAGTTGGAGTATAGCGGGCCTGAAATATTTCCCTACCTTCTCAAGCTCATTCATTACGTATCATATTCTATCTTCATCTAGAAACCAGTTATCCTTGGAAGTACCTGTCTTGTCAATCACTGGACTTACATAAAAAATTGTCTCTCTTGGAAAAATAATTTGATATGTTAAAAGTGCTCTACGTGCGTGATAGTTTTTACAAACCAATACTACTTTTTTAGGGTTTAACCCTTTCTCTTGTAATACTTTTAAAGAGAATCGTGCATTTTCAAAGGTATTAGTTGCTTTATCTTCTTGAAGTATTGCTTGTGGAGGTACACCTAACGACACCCCTACATTTCGCAAAAACTCCCATTCAGTTGTTTCTACATGTCGGGTGACACCACCAGAAGGCAGGATCAACGGAGCGATACCTTGCTGATATAACATTGCGGCTCTTTCCAGTGAAATGGAAAAGACATATAAAAATCTCCCTTCTAACCATACAGGATAGATTAATTCATTTTTTGTCTGAAGTTTTTCAAAAAGCACGACTTATTACTTGACCATGATACTCCAATACGTCTAAAGCCCTTATTCGTTCAACCTGGCTTAATGAAGAAATATCCGCCCATTTATATTCAGAATGTTCGGAACTAAGTTTTATTTCCGCATCCTCTGGTAAGGAACATCGAAAATTTCAACTTGTGCATTAATACTACTACGATAATAAAATCCCGCGATTTACGCGGCCTCTAATGTCACCCGACAGCAGCAGCAACCCAAATAAGCCAAGCGCACTACAGAGTCGCTTGGTTAGAAACTGTAGCACCTCTGTCTTGTCGTACGACAACTTGGAGAGTACGTAGTTAATCATCCTGCCCCCTTTCAAAAATAGTAATCCTTGTATTACTAAATGAACTTTTGCCAGAACCATATGCCTTTTCCAAAAACGATGGAAGCTAATTCTCTCGTCAGCGCTTTCGAATTGGTTTCCATTTGATTGCTCAAAACGAGAATGGTTAGGTCATCGTCAATGTATCTGGCAAGGTAATTGCGAAAGCCGTTCGGATACCCACCCGAATGGCTGACATTACGGTGTCCGAATGTTTCGAGCACATACCAGCCATAACCGTATTTGTAAGGGAAGCTTCTGGAATAAACGGTATACATTTTATTTTGTGTTTGTGATTGTAACAGTTTATTACTTTTTAAAGCCTGATCGAATAAATAAATATCCTGTGCAGTCGATGTAATATCTCCTGCTGCAAAAGCGATCGATGGGTCCGTTTTTGGGCCAGGCTCCCCTTTCACATAACCCATTGCCATTTCGATTGGATTTTCAACGGTGAAGGAAGAGTCGCCCATGCCTGCTGGCTTAAATATATTCTCAGTAATGTAGTCTTCGTATGACTGACCCGATACTTTTTCAACAATCATCCCCAGTAAGAAAAATCCGGAATTGCTATAACTGAACTTTTTGCCAGGTGTGAACTTTATTGGTTTGTCCTTAAACAAATCGACTAGCTCTCCCTTTGAGTACTTGTGGTCAAGTTCGAACTCCTTCGTCTGAAAATAATCAACATACCCTGAGGAGTGGCTCAATAGATGATGAAGCGTAATGGACTCACTGTTCGGAAGATCAGGATAATATTTGCTTAATGGATCTTGAACGGAGAGCAGTCCCTTTTCTTCCAGTTGCATGATCGCTGTAGCTGTAAACGTTTTTGAAATGGATGCGATTCTAAATTTAGTATTCGGCTGATTAGCGAGGCCTTCCCCCTTGTTGGCCATTCCATACCCTTTTTCCATGACAATGTTACCGTCTTTGGCAACGAGAACGATACCGCTGAAGTTTTCCTTTTTGGCCATGAATGTATCCAATTTCTTTTGTAGATCCCCCGGCAGTTTAGATGGATTGGAGTATCCGAACAATAATACCGCTGCAATCGATACTATAAGTAGAATAAATAAACTATATAAAGTTCTTTTTAGTATTTTTTTCACAAATTATCCTCCTGAAATCCGCTATTTGTGTAAGTTGTTCGTAAAGTCGCATGACTCGATTCAATTCCATTCATCATGCTTTAGTCCACATACGTCTTGAAGCGGCCACAGCACCCGCTAATAATACGACAATAAACACGCTGGATAGAACTATCGCTAACCACATATTCTCCCCCCCTTGACCTTTCAGCAGGATTTGCCCCGCTTCGCCTGTCAATCGGCTCGGACTCCACTTCATCGTATCACCAAGCACCTGAGTGAGAATAGCAAGAACGGCGGCTAACGCTAATGAAATAAAGGCTATTCCTCCAGTTGATTTCAGAATAGAGCTAAGGAGAAGGGTTATCGTATTAATGAACATTAGCCATAAAGAGAAAATCAAATAGCTGGTCCATACCAATTGAAAGGGGATACTATCGAAAAGAACACTAGTATAATACCAGGTTCCGAACTGCCCAAGCCCAACAGCCGCTAGTGTAATGACATTCATCCCAGACCACTTCGCCAGAATATAGCTCGTGTGCGACACCGGCTTAACCAGCACCATGATGACCGAACCGGACTGCCGTTCTGCAGCAACGATCCCCATGAAGGAAAGAGCGAGCACGAGCAAGCCAAGCGTCCCATATTGAGACAAGGACTTCACCATAATTTCTTCAGATGTTGGAAGGGGAATCAGCTTTGCTGCGTCTGCTGCAACCCCTCCTGCCTCCAATATTTGAGGCATATAATAAGAGGTAACCGGATTCGATATTCCAAGAAACAGAAACACAAGAGGAATCCATAACCATTTATAATTGCGTGCACTCTCCAGCATTTCCTTGTGAAACAAAAGTGTCCACGTACTCATGCTTGCACCGCCTTCATAAACAAATCTTCCAACGAGGAATTACCAACCTCGAAGCTCTCAACTTCCATTCCTAAGTCGGCTATCTCCCTTAAAAGGGATTGCCTCGCCTCAGGTATGCTGGTAACCTGCAGGGTAATCCTGCCATGCTGGAAATTGATTTCTTTTACGAATGCCCGATTTTGTAAGCCTTGAATCCACTTCGGAAGGGCATTTCCGACTTTAATTCGAATCTGCGGCTTCTGATGATTTAACATTAATTGTTGCAGATCTCCCTTCACAACAATACGCCCTCGATTCATAATGATGACATCGTCGCTTATTTCCTCCGCATCATGCAGGACATGGGTGGAGAAGAGAACCGTCGTTTCCCGCTTCATTTCTCTCAGAAGCTCCATGACTTCCCGACGTCCCTGCGGATCAAGCGCAGACACCGGCTCATCAAGAATAAGCAGCTTAGGACGATGAATGATCGCTTGTGCCAATCCGAGCCGCTGTTTCATCCCTCCGGAATACCCGCTGATTTTACGTTTCGCCACTCCCTTCAAACCTACGCGTTCCAACAGTTCATCTGCTCGGCTTACTGCTTCTTTCGACGATATTCGAGCAAGCTTACCTGTAAATTCAAGAAATTCTTTGCCGCTCATCCAATTAAAGAACGAAGGGTATTGCGGCAAATAGCCTATCGACTCCCGTAGATCTTTCTGAGCTTCGTCCGTAAATTGGATTGTTCCAGAAGAAGGCTCCAGCAACCCGGAAAGCATCTTTAAAGTCGTTGTCTTACCTGCTCCATTAGGACCCAGAAGAGCCATACAACGACCCTGTGAGATGTTAAATGATAAACCATCGACAGCGGTACTCGTTCCAAACCGTTTGACTAACCCGCTTATCTCAAGCAAACTCACGATTCACTCTTCCTTCCAACTGTAAAGTAAACAATCGAACCAAGTATATTACCTAGGAGAATAACGAACACCCATAACAGCTTCGGTCCTCTTGTCGTTTCTCTTCTGTACAAGTCCACAAACGCAATATTCATTAGAATAAGTTGAATCACTACGATAGGCAGTATAACGACTAGATTAAGATCTTGTAATTGCATGATAATTCCTCCAATTGAAATGTAATTAGATGAGCAGAATTCCTACGATTATTGTCGTGATGCCGATAGCTGCAATGAACAAGCTAGACCTTCCGATCGATCGAGCAACCAATTTTACTGTAATCATGTTTACCGAGCTATGCAGCGGAATAAGCAGCATAACCGACCAGGGATAGAAGGCGACAATCAACGTGCATCCAATATGGAAAGCGGATGCCCAAATTCGCTCTAGAATTCCCCACAAAGGGCTGGCTTGAATCGTGCCCTGCGCTTCAAGAAGCTGCTTTGCCTGTAACGCCTTCTCATCGGTCCGATTCGCAAGTGTTGCGATGATAACGATATTCACCATTACGAATATCACTTCTATAGCCGCCCAACCTTGGCCAATCGAGATCGCCCAGGATGATGATGCGGATGTAACCGCCAATAGGACAAGCCTTGCGCTTTCCTCCAGCACCCCTGAGCTTGCGACGATGATGTTCTTCGCTCTTTCCTGAGGCATTCTCATAACAAGCGCACTCAGTGGCCCCCTCAACATCAGCGCGATGAACCAACCAAGCGCCCCTAGTCCGAATGCATTCCATTCCATCTTATAGCCTAATGCCCAAAAACCGAACCAAAAAATGAGAGGAACTAGAATATACATCGGTAAAAAAAGGAGCGATCTTCTCGTTGCATGATTGAAGCTTTCAAAATTTGAATCTTGATTCTGGACTGTCGTGCTCATTGTTCTTGTCTCCTTCATTTGTCTTTTGTTGCCCAATATCGGCTTCAGGAATGACAATCGTTGAAATCAATCATCGCCTTCTCCCCCTCCGGCCCAATTTCCGCATACTTCTGGTATCGCTCCTTCATTTATAATCATCTGAACCTTTTTTGATTGAGGATTTCTAACTAGAATTGTGATAATAATTCCTCCTAGCGTCTAAATAGACAAAATAACTAAATGGAACAGATGATTTCCGTAACATCCTCCCTCTCACACAGCACTTTCAGATCATCTAGAACGAGATGAATGCCTTCAGGATCAACTGATTAACCATGCAACACACTCCCGGAAAATAAATGAACCGCGTGTCATTTATTATAAATGACACGCGGTTCATTTTCAATGTATTTTACCATTATTTCTCTGAATTTGCTCCAAGCAAGACCATCAACTGAATTGTCAATTGATGAATTTGCTGTACAGCATCCGTTTGCTGTGATCCAAACGCCAAACTATGCAGCATTATACCGTCTAGACAAGACATCATATATTTCACGATTTCATCCACTGATTGAGTTGGTTTGAATTCCCCTTTTTCTACGCCCCTACGAATCACATCAATAAATATTGCAGTCACACGGATGTGCCTATTCACAAAAAAATCCCGCACTCTCTGCTCTCTCCACCCTGCTGTACAAAACTCATAGATTGCAGGCACTACGCTATCTACAAGACTATCAATCGATTGACTTGTCTCTTGCAAATAACTTGTTAGTACACCTCGTACGGATTCATGATTCTCTTTTAGCAACGTCGACATTTGCTTCTTAAGCTGAGAATCTACATAATCGATTAAAGCAAAAAAGATAGTCATTTTATCCTTGAAATACAAATAAATCCAACCCCGACTCATCCCTGCTTCCTCAACAATGTCCTTCAGCGTCGCTTGTTCATACCCTTTGCGTTTGAACACCTCTGACGCTGATAACAGAATTTGTTCAATCCGTTGCTCCTTATGTTCATCAGAGACTTTTGGCATAACCGCATCACTCCATATCAGTACATTTATGTGAAATTAAAAAGCTTAATTAATATCTAATTTCAATAGCATGTCCCTAATCAAAGCATATTCACTATATTCATCCTCCAATAGAATAACGTCCAAAATACAATAAAGTAATTCGAGTATAATTGGTAACCGTTAACAGCCCTTTAGCTGAGAAGACTACCTATATGCTACTGTCGGCAGCCTTCTTCTGTTTTATTGAGCTAAAGTACCCGTTAACAGTTTCCCTTACTTTACATCCTTATCATGAATAACGCCGAACATTCCTGTCATTCCTTCATGCTTTTTAAAGCCGTATTTATTATAAAAAGATTCTTTACCTTGTGCTGCAAACAAACCGACAAATGATTTTTCGGGAGCGTTTTCCTTTAAGTATTCTTGGATAGTTTCCATTATTAATTTGCCTATTCCTTTGTTTTGATGCTCAGGTAAGACTGCTATAT
>NZ_JBFRGR010000063.1:0-17812 GCF_052115445.1 Paenibacillus sp. 2RAB27 | reverse complement strand
CTTAATAAACTCATTGAACTTGCAGTTATAAAAAAAGCAAAAAAAGTATTGATTGATAAAAGTCCAAGTATCGTTTTGGCAGAAGACGCTGTCTGGTTATCCTCAGAATGGTTGCCAAAACTCCTAAATGCGGGCATTCAATACACGGCTACTGTGAGTCCAGAGAATACGATTACTAGTGACGATATGAGACAATCTATTGAAAAAAATACAACTGAATTACGTTATCATGATTTTGAAGATATTCACAATGCAGTTGGTTGGTTATCAGAAATATCTGCGTGATACGAGATTCCCTTTAGTGAACCATTTCAATAAATTTTTCGACCGCGCCTGAAATTGGCATGTTGCGCATAATCATAATCCMTACATGCGATGGTGGAATCGGCACGTCTAATTGAATTTCGAAGAGCGTACCTTCTTCGAGTTCTTTGGATACAAATTCTCTGGTCACATAAGAAATTCCAAGTCCTTTACGCGCTAACTCAATAAGAAGATCCACACTTCCAACCTCAATTTCGGGTTTGAGTTGATGACCATAACTTTGAAACACTTCCGTAATGGCCATTCTTGCCCGACTATTTCGCGAGAATAGAATGAGTGGATATTGAAGTAACATATCCAAAGATAGTACTACATTTTGAAGCTCGGAATATAGATTTCCTGCTACAAAGCAGTCTTGAAGCTGTAAGCTTTCCCTTACTTCAAGTTGGGGATCTGCAATTGGCATACGAACGACACCCAAATCAATTTCGCCTTCTTTTAAAAGAGCAATGATCTCAGGTGTTGTTCCGTGATTAAGATGAAGTCGAATGCTGGGATATTGTTTATGAAATTTTTCCAAGTATTGAAGAATGTAATGCTTAAACAGTGAATCGCTTCCGCCGATCCGTAGTTCGCCACTATCTAAATTTTTAAGCGCGGCCATTTGCTTTTCAGCTAGCGATATAAGAATTTGGGACTTCTCTATGTAGGAATACAGAACTTCACCTTCATGAGTTAGCATTACGCCTTTGGAATTACGGTAAAACAATGTCATACCAAAGCTGTCTTCGAGTTGTTTAATGGCGTGGCTAACGCTCGGTTGGGTGAGGTATAAGACTTTAGCAGCCTGTGTTAAGCTACCGGTCTTCGCAGCCCAATAGAAAACTTTATACAATTCGTAATTATTGTTCATAAAATGAGGCTAGCTCCTAGATTGATTTAATAGATATATCAAACATTATAGTGGAGCAACGACAAAGAAACCAGTAAAGGAGAGATTAAATTGGAGCCAGTAACATTTGTTTTGTTCGGAGCTACAGGTGATTTAGCCAAAAGAAAGATTTACCCAGCCTTATATCAATTGTACATCGATCAGAAACTACCTTCATCCTTTTCATTAATTGGTCTTGGAAGAAGGGAACTAACTCATAAATCATTTCAGGCCAATGTAGAACATTCCCTTCTTACTTTTTCCCGAAGTGATGTGAAAGATGCTGTTAGGATCAAAAAATTCCTGAATTCATTTCAGTATCATGTTCTAGATGTTGACCGTAAAGAAGATTACACAAAGCTGCTGAAGCTGGTTGAAGATCGGGAAGCTGAGCTTAACATAATGCCGAATCGCATGTTTTATTTGTCTGTAGGACCTGAATTCTTTGAGACAATTRCAACAAATATTCATGAAAGCAGGCTTGGTTCAGCTGATGGCTGGAAGCGTCTGGTGATCGAGAAGCCTTTCGGCCATGACTTGGAATCGGCAAGACAATTAAATCATACGTTGAACCAAGCATTTGATGAATCTGACATTTATCGAATTGATCATTATTTAGGCAAGCCTATGGTCCAGCAAATGGGTCAACTACTTCAGTCAACTCTTACGGAGCAGGATTTAAGAACACGTACGATTGCCAGTGTACAAATTTCCGCAATTGAAACCTTGGGTGTGGAAGAAAGAGCTGGCTACTACGATCATGCAGGCGCCATCCGCGATATGTTTCAGAATCATATGCTTCAATTATTAATGATGTTAACTATCGAGTTTCCGAAGCGAAGTTCAGTAGATGAGGTTGGAAATCTTAAAAGTAAAATCATGAAGTCGTTAATGCCATTAAATAAAATCGATGTTACGCAACATGTGGTTCGTGGTCAATATGCTTCAGGGGTGATAAAAGGGGAGCAGGTTGTCGGTTATAGAGATGAGGCTGGAATAGCTTTGGATTCTCAAAATGATACTTTCATCGCAGCTAGACTGCGAGTTGATGATCCGTTCTGGAAGGACACGCCCATCTACATTCGTACAGGAAAGCGGCTGAAAGAGAAAGCGACGCGAATTGTTATCGAATTTATATCCCAGGGCCCTATAAAGGATCTCTTGATCATAGAAATTGGTCCCGAGGAAGGCATTTACTTTCTTAAAAGTCAATCGGATCTGGAGTTTACAGACGTTGAAACATCGCTCAGAAGCCAACTAAGCTTCATGAAAAAAGGAGTAAACGTTAAGGATGCCTATGAAACACTCATTCATGATGTGTTACTTGGCGATAAAACCTACTTTACCCATTGGAATGAAGTGGAATTGTCATGGGAATGGGTACAGCCTATCTTAGACGCTTATCAAGATAATCTGATCCCGCTTCATATCTACCCAGCAGGATCATACGGACCGCAAGAAGCTAATGGATTGCTTGAGAGAGACGGCTTCCATTGGTGGTTCGATTCAAAAAAAGTATCAAATAACGATGCAACCAAAGGAGAGTCCTATACTTATGAATACACCAATTGATCAACTATCCGTGAACACGATTCGAACTTTATCGATCGATGCGATCAACAGAGCAAATTCGGGACATCCTGGACTGCCGATGGGAGCAGCCCCGATGGCCTACGCATTATGGGCAAAACATTTAAAACATAATCCATTCCACGCCAAATGGTTTAATCGCGATCGATTCGTTTTGTCCGCGGGACACGGCTCAGCACTTCTCTATAGTTTGCTGCATGTATCGGGGTATCAGGTGTCGATAGATGATCTAAAACAATTTCGTAAACTTGAAAGTAAAACGCCAGGCCACCCGGAATATGGGCATACAGATGGTGTTGACGCAACGACAGGTCCTTTAGGACAAGGGATTGCGATGGCTGTAGGGATGGCAATGGCTGAAGCGCATTTGGCCGCGAAATTTAACAAAGATACCTTCCCGGTCATTGACCATTATACGTATGCACTTGTTGGAGACGGCTGCCTGATGGAGGGCATCTCCTACGAAGCGATGTCGATGGCTGGACATATGAAGCTGGATAAATTGATCGTTTTATATGATTCCAATGATATTTCCTTAGATGGAGCACTTAATGTTTCGTATTCCGATCAGGCAAAGTTACGAGCAGAGTCTGCGAATTGGCAATACTTGCGAGTTGAGGATGGCAATGACATCGCTGAAATCACGAAAGCGATCGAACTTGCAAAGCAAGATACCACGAGACCTGCTTTAATCGAAATAAGAACGATCATTGGGTATGGAAGCCCTAAAGTTGCAGGAACAAATAAAGCACATGGTAACCCACTCGGGGCCGAAGAAGCCAAAGCGACTAAAGAATTCTATGGTTGGCAGCATGATGAATTCACTGTTCCTGACGATGTACAAGCTCACTTTGATCATTTGAAGCTTCTCGGACATGCTAAGGAAGATGAATGGAATCAACTGATCGTTTCATATAAAACGTCGTATCCAGAGCTTGGACTAGAACTTGAGAATGCCATAGAAGGGAAAGTCCTGATTGAAGCTTCGGATATCCTAACATTTGATGATTCGAAAACCATTTCCACACGTGTAGCCAGTGGGAATTCGATTAATCATTTTTTGAAACATGTACCTTCTTTGTTCGGTGGAAGCGCCGATTTATCGCATTCGACGATGACAGATATCATTGGAGAAAAAACTTTCGGTGCAGGCTCCTATGAAGGACGAAATGTATATTTCGGGGTACGTGAGCACGCGATGAGTGCGGCAGGTAACGGCATGGCCTTGCATGGCGGCGTTATCCCTTTTGTAAGTACCTTCTTCGTATTTAGTGATTATCTGCGACCTTCCATTCGATTGGCTGCCTTGCAGAAACTGCCTGTTATTTATGTATTCACGCATGATTCGATTGCAGTTGGCGAGGATGGCCCGACGCATGAGCCTGTGGAGCACTTGGCTGCTCTGAGGACGATTCCCGGCCTAACAGTTATTCGGCCGAGCGATGCCAACGAGACAGCGAGCGCATGGGCGTATGCTTTGCAGAACAAGAATGGGCCGGTAGCACTTGTGCTAAGTAGACAAAACCTTCCCGTTTACAGTGCAACGAAAACAAATTTGGAAGAGGTGAAGAAGGGCGCCTATATTTTAACGGAAACCAACGATCGTCCAGATCTTATTCTGATCAGTACCGGATCCGAAGTTTCCTTGGCTGTGAATGCGAAACAAGAGTTAGAGAAGGATCAACTATCTGTCAGAGTCGTAGCCATGCCTAGTATGGAAATTTTTGAACGTCAGACAGCTGCTTATAAAGAAACCGTTCTTCCTGCTTCCGTCACCAAACGCATATCAATTGAAGCTGGTATTTCAATGGGGTGGGAGCGTTATGTTGGTCCGCAAGGACAAATGATCGCGATCCAAACTTTTGGTGCATCGGGCTCAGGAYCTGATGTCATGGCATATTTCGGATTCTCTGTAGATAACGTCGTTCGTTTATCGAAAGAGCTTCTAAGTCATTCGTAATGACCAACTGGCTCACAGTTCAAAAACTAACTTAAATTTATGGAGGTAATTTATTATGAAACTTTTCATCGACAGCGCAAATGTAGCGGATATCAAGAAAGCATATAAAGTTGGAGTTCTGTCTGGAGTGACGACTAACCCATCCTTGGTAGCCAAAGAAGGCGTGAAATTCGAGGATCGCATCGAAGAAATTTTGAAATTAGTGCCTAAAGTCGAATCCGTATCGGCAGAAGTTACGCCAGATGCCGAAACGGCTGAAGAAATGATTGCTCAAGCGGAAGAGCTTATCAAGATTAACAATTACGATAAGAACATTACGATTAAATTACCAATGACATTGGATGGCTTAGAAGCTTGCCGTTATTTAACCGATAAGGGTATCAAAACAAACGTGACTTTGATCTTCACCGTAAATCAAGCCTTATTGGCTGCTCGAGCTGGTGCTACCTATGTTTCGCCATTCTTAGGTCGTCTTGATGATATATCCGAAGACGGCGTACAACTTGTCGTCAAGATTGCTGAGCTATTCCGAATTCATAACTTAGATGCACAAATCATCGCCGCATCTGTTCGTCATCCCGATCATGTCACACGTGTAGCCATGGCAGGCGCACATATTGCAACGGTGCCGTTCAGCGTCATTGAACAAATTTCCAAGCATCCCTTAACGGATCAAGGGCTTGAGAAATTCGCGGCAGATTGGAAAAAAGCAGTTAAAGGCTGATTAGACATCAGATCATTCGGGGAGGTACTAACAATGAATAAACAGCAAATTGGCGTCGTTGGATTAGCCGTAATGGGGAAGAATTTAGCTTTGAATATTGAAAGTAAAGGCTTCTCGGTAGCTTTGTATAACCGTTCTCCCGAGAAAACGAAGGAGTTAGTGGAGGAAGCGCAAGGCAAGAATTTTATAGGCACATATAGTATGGAAGAATTCGTCCAATCGCTTGAAACGCCGCGTAAAATATTAATTATGGTAAAAGCGGGAAAACCAACAGATGATACTATTGATCAGCTTGTCCCTTACCTTAGTCAAGGGGATATACTCATCGACGGTGGCAATGCCTTTTTCCCAGATACACAAAGAAGGAATAAGGATCTACAAGCGAAAGGATTCCGCTTTATCGGTGCAGGTGTTTCAGGCGGTGAGGAGGGAGCCCTGAATGGTCCGGCGATTATGCCAGGCGGCCAAAAGGACGCGTATGAACTTGTTGAGCCTATCTTGACTGCAATTTCGGCAAAAGTGAATGGCGATCCATGCTCGACGTATATCGGAGAAGATGGAGCTGGTCATTATGTCAAAATGGTACACAATGGGATCGAATACGGAGATATGCAGCTCATAGGCGAAGCGTATCACTTGCTAAAGGATGTACTGAACTTAACTACTAGTGAGCTTCATGAGATTTTCACCGAATGGAACAATGGTGAGCTGGATAGTTATTTAATGGAAATCACGGCTGATATTTTCTCGAAGATAGATCCGGATACAGGCAAACCGATGGTAGATGTCATTCTCGATTCGGCCGGACAAAAAGGTACCGGAAAATGGACAAGTCAAAGTGCATTGGATTTAGGCGTTCCATTGTCCATTATTACTGAATCCGTGTTCGCGCGGTTCATCTCGGCTATGAAAGAAGAACGTGTAGCGGCGAGCAAACGACTTAGTGGACCAGCGGTATCAAGCTTCGATGGAGAACCTAAGGCGTTCATCGAAGCCGTTCGCCAAGCTTTGTACGCCAGTAAAATTGCTTCCTATGCACAAGGCTTTGCTCAAATGAGAGCTGCTTCCGATGAATATAATTGGAATCTGAACTATGGCAGCATTGCGATGATTTTCCGCGGAGGCTGTATTATTCGTGCAAGATTTTTACAAAATATAAAAGACGCTTATGATCGGGATCCAGCTCTGAAAAACCTGTTATTAGATGGATATTTCGGTGAAATCGTTACTAACTATCAAGGTGCTTGGAGAAAAGTAATTGCGATTGCCGTAACGAGAGGGATACCCGTTCCTGGGTTTGCTTCCGCTCTAGCATATTACGACAGCTATCGTACAGAGCGATTGCCGGCTAATTTGCTACAAGCACAAAGAGATTATTTTGGAGCGCATACGTTCGAGCGAATTGATAAAGTGGGAAGTTTTCATTTTCAATGGATGGAAAATAACGAAGAATAAATTTAAGGTTTAAAACAGAATTACCGTTTAGCCGCGTATTTGGTATGAGGGAATACCAAATACGCGGCTTTTTGTTGTGCAACTTAAGCACTGAGAATGACTTGATTCACCAACCTCGCGGAGTACACTAACTAGACGATTTAAGCCTTCCGTGCTTTCAACATCATGTAGCTTCCCTCGAAGCTGAGTAGTTTGCCGTTCTCGCTACGGACCTTAAGCTGTTGCCGATCCGCTTCTGGCAAGTTTAGCATGATTTGGGCTAGCGACATTATGAGAAGCGTTAGCTCCAAATTGGGCTTTCACCTGTTCCTTCGTATCCATTTCATCAATCCCCAAATGTTTCATTGTTTGAAACTGAGTTTCTAAAAATGAACTTACAATGCAAACATACCATGCTTAAATACGAGTTCTAGTACATTCTCAAATATAGAGGAGGGAGGATTGGGTTTAAGGTTGTTTTTTGACTGTTGTGTTGGTTATTGTATTATGGATATTAGAACGAGTGCCTCGATGGTTGATTTATAAAATAAAACAAAGGAGGATAACATGGCCTGGAGCAAATTGAAACAACAACTGGAGAGCTTTCTCAGTCCAGCGCTATTTGGAAGGGTCGAATACCTTTCAACGAGCTACCGCTATTTACCAGATAAAGCAGGACTTTGTTATATTGCGGTAGATAAAAAGAACGTACTCAACATGAGTAATACCTTAATCAGATGGTATCAGACGGAGTTGGAAATTAAGAATGATTCAGATATCCAGATTCCTATTAACAATGAAGAAATCGAAGCAGTCAGAAAAGATACGAAAGGGAGTGTTCCGGAGGATCGTTTAAAAGTAATAGCAAGAAGTAGAAAAATATCGGAATATGCAAAAGAGCTTTTGTTAGCACAGTCATCATTAAGTAAATCAAATTTCGTCGTCATAGCTAATAAGTTTTTATCCAGTTCAATAGAGGAAAGTATAGAGAGCAATGATATCTTATTGAATATTCTAGCTTTGGTTGACAGACGAGTTGGAAAAAAGCGAATTTTAAACATGACCGAGAAGATGAAGTTGAAGCATCCAATTGTACAGTATTTCTTTGAACTAAGACTTCGTACATATGAAAATTAATAACTCACTTTCCTCCAAACGGGAGGGCAAAGGTACCATCAATCTATTCACCGTCGAAGAGGACTCCGAAAGGAGTTCTTTTCTTCAATCGCCTGTCAAACGTTCCGCACCGCAATACTTGTATCCAGGCCTCAAAGACAATATTGAAATAGTTATGGAAGGATTAAAACAGCAAAAAGAAGATTATCGCTGTAAAGATTCAGGACATTCCTAGGGATGTCCTGGTTTTTTTTTGAATCGCAAACACAGTTTCCTCATCTGTTTTTAATCTTGCTTTAGTAAGCTTGCAACCAGATTAAAATAATGATTGAAGGAGTTACTTATGAATTTAGCTCAATTAGACTACCAATGGTTTCAAACGATTAATCACTTTGCCGATAGGTTTTCTGCTTTGAATCCTCTGGTCGCATTCTTTGCCAACAATTTAGATTATGTATTCTACTTAGGCGTTATTGTTTATTGGTTTATTCGAACCCCGGATAATCGGAAAATGGTAGTGAATACACTCCTTTCAGCCGGCATAGCATTAGGAATCAATAACATTATTGGTGCGATTTATCATCGGGATCGTCCGTTCGTGGCTCATCATGTCATCCAATTAGTTCAACACGATGCATCAGCTTCTTTTCCCAGTAATCATGCAGCTGCAGCTTTTGCGGTAGCGTCCTCCATTTGGCTTTGGCGCCGAAAAGAAGGACGGATTTGGTTCGTTCTTGCCGCGATCATCGGATTGTCCCGGATATGGTCTGGGATTCACTATCCATTGGATATAGTAGGAGGCGCGATTTCTGGTACTGTCATAGGAATCATCGTTAATAAGACTATGCGTCAGCGAGTGTTGGAAGAGTTTTCGGTTTCCTTCATCCGTCTTTATGAATTCATTGAACATAAGGTATGGAAACCTTAACAGACTAACTTAAGAATAACTTAATATTTAGTTCTTAGATAAGTCCACAATAACTTAAATATAATAATTATTATGATGAGATTAATTTTCGAAATATTTGTAATACCGAAGTACCAGGCAGTGTAAACTAACATAATACAACTTATTTTTCTGAAAAAGTATTGCCTTTATCAGTTATCGTATAATTGATCTCTCTCTAGAAAGAATGTGATTGGCTTGCAACCATTGTTATGGAGCATTTTCTTAGTATTGCTTCTATATACAATTTTGCCTACTCTAACAGTTCGTTTACTTGGTTTATGGGTGTACAAAAAGAAAGTGACCAGGGACGGCATAGCACTAACCTTTGACGATGGTCCTGATCCAGATTTTACACCGCAATTGTTGGATATTCTCTCCAAATATCAGATCATAGCTACTTTCTTTGTACTTGGGTCTAAAGCAGAGAAGTATCCAGAGCTCATCCAACGTATTCACCACGAAGGTCATCTGATTGGCATTCATAATTATGTCCATTGGACGAACGCATTTATGACGCCACAAAAAGTTCGAAAGCAATTGAAAGATTCTGTAGCGGCGATTGAGAACATTATTGGGGTAACACCGATATATTATCGTCCTCCTTGGGGTATAATTAATGTCTTTGACTTATTTTTAGTACATCGATTTCGTTTGGTCTTCTGGTCATTAATGGTCAAAGATTGGAGAAGCCATGGAGGCACTGAGCGAATAAAATCAAAGTTACTAGCCGAACTACAATCCAATCATATTATCGTGCTTCATGACAGTGGGCAGACTTTTGGGGCGAATAGAGATGCTCCACATTATATGTTGGATGCCCTCGATGCTTTCCTTGAAATCTGCACACAGCGAAGGGTTACCTTTCTACGCATAGATACTTATTTGCATTTACTTCAATTTAAAAAGCGAGCACCTGGTCGGCGTACAAAGAAATTTCTCATTTTCATCTGGTTAAAATGGGAGCGTGTTTTCCATTGGCTATTCAATATTCGGCCAATTGACGTTGATAATCAAATTTTCTATAGCCGTGTACGCAAATATCACGGGAAAACGATCCAATTGGGAAGTGGGGAAGAGCTGAATTCCGGAGATCTGGTTATTGAACTTCATTTTAATAATGAGAAACTACATCAATTGATTACCGAATCTGACTCTTTGTTTCAACTTGCTGTACAAATGAAACAGGCTGTAAAGAGCTTTATGCCCACGCTCACACAACATGTTCAATTCATACCTGAAAAGGTTAAAGCAATTTACGGAATCACTATGATACATAGAGGTTCTAAACAATTAGGCTTTACCTTGACAGAACTACCAAAAGGTATATTTAGCAGAGTTACACAGTTTTATTTAAAGTTGTTACTTTACCTTCTGCATCCAAACGGAAGAGATCGATTAAAAATGAAAAGTGAACTATTGTCTCCGAAAATTGCCACTATTTCTACGCAGGAGCTCTATAAGAAGTACGCGGGTTCTGTGGAACTAATAGCAATCTCGGAACATGCGCTTCCGATCAGTTAGGATGATTTGTATCAAACAGACAGGGTCCAATAGCTTTGCTTTAATGAGGCAGGTACTGGTCACATGGTATCTGCTTTTTGGTATGCGGAGAAATGTTGACAGGCGCTTCTAGAGCTATGCCATGGCATCCTGAGGGAAAAAGCGCTGAATCAGAAGGTTGTTCTCGCATTAGACACCTTCGAGGACATGACAGCGCTGCTGAAGCTTACGGGGGCGATTATTTTTAAACGCGTATCGTTTCGCTATCATTCTGACGGGAAGAATATTCTGCAGAACATTACGTTCGACATGGCACCAGGCCAAACGACTGTAACTGTCGGTCGAAGCGGGTCAGGAAAATCGACCTTGGCGAATTTACTGCTTAAGCTATATGCGCCAAGCATGAGCAGCTAATGCTGGAAAAAGGTCTTTATTACATGCTCGTTAGTCAGCCGTTAGAATAAGCGGAACTGAAAGTTAATTGAAGGTACTCCATACAACGATAATTAATAGGTGGGGATATTGACGAATTTGTTCCAAATCCCGATCCAAGAAAATGAGGCTTTTTGTGACGGAAATTACGTCCAAAGAGCTTTTTCACGATTACCCGGTTAGATGTTAAATCTAAGACGTAATTCAGCCATCAGAGCCTCAGCTTGCTGTGGATCTTCATTCAGCAGTTTCCTGTATGTCAGCATCCAATTCAACGTTACAAGCATATGATCGTATTCGTCCTTCATGCGCTCGATCTCATTGATCTTCTGAAGAATCCATTCTATTACTTCTTGGTTCGTGCGAGTGTTCGTATCATGAAAGCTCAAGCCTATCCAGGCTTGGGCTTTTTGGCGGTACCGAGGGTGCCCAACTTACAAGCATTTTGCTTTTCTATCGCATATGGTGTAACCATGAAAGGAGTGGCTGGATTGATACAAATTACAATCGCAGCAGTCGGGGATTTGTTGATGAAAAAGCAGATGATCGCCTCGGCCGCACGTGAAAGCGGATTCGTCCCTATATTTTCAAAAGTGAAACCCTATCTGCGGAAATCCGATTTAACTATTGGTAATCTGGAGACGACCTTTTCCGGCAACAATTTCCGCGAAGAGCCCGGAAAACTGTTGTTCAACTCCCCGGACAAATTCGCTGCTGCGCTCCGGAACTTGGGCTTCAATGTATTAGGCACAGCCAATAACCATTGTATGGACGGGAAACTATCCGGTTTGAGGCGGACATTAAACGTCCTCGATCGACACGGTCTGCGACATACTGGCACGTATCGCTCCTCTCGGGATGCCCGCCAGAAACTGATTGTTAACGTAAAGGGAATAAAAATTGGAATATTGGCTTATACGAAAGGAACGAACGGGATCCCAGTCCCGGAGCCGCGGTTAGTTAATCGACTAGATCAGAAAAAAATAATAGCGGACGTCCGCAGCTTGAAGAGTAGAACAGATTTTATCATCGCCTGTCTACATTTCGGGAAAGAATTTCGAACTTATCCCGACCGCAACCAAATCCAGCTCATGCAGGTGTTGTTTAAAAATGGTGTGAATGTAGTGTTGGGAGCGCATCCACATGTGCTGCATCCGATAAGAATGTTTAAGGTGAAAGACATCGACGGACTCACTAGAAATCGGGTAGCGGCGTCCTCTCTAGGGAATTTCGTTTCCACCGAAATTCCCCGGCATACCGCTAGACTGCGAGGAACAATCTTGATGCTAACCTTAACGAAAAATGCAAAAGGGATAACGGATGTGTTGAAAATATCATCTGTGCCAACCCGCATTTTGCAAAAAGTAGGGAAGAAAAAAGTATATCGGGTTGTGCCGAATTAAGGCTCGTACATTGAAGGGAAATCATCAAGTAGCTAGCCTAGTGGATTGGTTGCCTTACCTCAAGTAACGTGCAGAATAGCGTGGTGACGTGAGGAAGCATTTAAGTTAAAGCCGTACGCGTGGGAAGAGGTAAGGGGAATATCCCCTTACCTCTTGATGTATTTTCAACTAACAAGTATTCCTCTTATTGCACCAGCGATCACAAAAACCCATGGAGGCAATATCCAAAATACGAGCAAAATAAATAAAATAGCAGCTAAAGCAAACAAGCAACCTTCGTTGCCGTTGAGATCCATTCGGAATTGGCTAGTTATGCGCAAGAGTTTAGCTGGCATGAGCGGTTAAGCGCCTCAGAGAACTTGGATGAAATTAAGAAGTTGCTTATCCATATTATGGATAGTTGGAAGTCATGGCAGCGATCGTTCGGATTTAATCCTACTTGGGGCGAGCATAGTTTTAGGCAAGCGATTACTCGTTTAACGAGATATTACAATCGCTTCTTGAGTGAAACTGAATACAACTTGTATTTATCAGCCGCTGAGCAAATATCCTCATGGATGGTTACTCTTCATAAAGATAGAAATATAAAGCCCTAGAATTGTATGTGCTATATCATAAAGGAAATATCCAAACCCACATCTTCCAAAATCGATCGGATGGGGCTCCCGCACAAAGAGAGTTAGTCATCAAGGGTTACGAGAGTATTAGGAAACTAGAAGGTAATTGGTTTACAGTGTTAGAAGGGTTTGCGGTGATGGTGATGATTGAAAATTATTGTCACCATGCCCCTGATCCTAGGGAAACCGAGGGACTGAAAGCAGAACAACCATACGCCCTAGCTATTATAAACAATTACTTAAATGGAGAGCCATTTCTCTTTAATGCTATTGAAGTTAAAACTAACTTCTTTGAATGACGATTACTCCTGATCAATTGGATGCAGGATTTGATCCTGATATAGATCAATAAATAGTTTACCTTGCGTTCCTCTGATAGCGTAACAGACTTCTTCTGCTGTAACACCGAGCTGCTGTAGCTGCTTTGATAGCCATTCTTTCGATAAACCAATTTGCTGTAAATTATCTGCCATAATCTTTCCATCCATAACTAGTTCAACAGGAAACTGGATCTTTGTTGTGTTTGGCAAATGCAAATCCTTTTGTATAAGGGGACGATATTCTGGCTTTTTGAGCACCGATAGTTTCCCGTTAAGCTCTAAGATGGCATATTGTACTTCTTCGATATCAAAAATGTCCTTTTCTCGCAATTCTTGATTTAAAGTGTCGAGTGTAAATTGAATTTTTCTTAAGTTCTGTTCCAAAATTTTTCCATTTTCGATCACGACTGTCGGTTTTCCGGCAAACCATTTTCTGATTTTGCGGCTCTTCAAGGAAATAACAGAGATGAGATAGGCTATGCCACTGAAGATCAAAAATGAAGTGATAAGATTCCAAGTCTTCAAGTGAGTATTAAAGGCTAAATTACCGATTATGGCCCCTAGTGTGATTGAAGCGACAAAATCATTGTAAGTCATTCGCGCTATCGTGTGTTTTCCGAGAACTCGCGTGATTAACATAATAAGTACGAAAGCAACCACCGTCCGGAGAATTGTTTCCAACAACATATCAACTATCCTCCCATGCTCATATGAGTACGTTGTTATTTTTTCATTTCCTAGAAAAAAAATACACGTGGACAATAATAATTTATTAAAGGATATTCGATCCATATAATGGAAGACTAGACAACATACCGATCAATCATACTAGGATCAAATCCTTTTAAGGGGGATGTATCCATGTATAAGAAACGTTTAGAATTCAAGGCAATTGTAGCTTTTCTTATTTTAGCAACGCTTACTTGTTGTCAGAATCCAACAGATCACGCAATGTATGTTTCACATCCTGTTTTAAGTGATCCGCAATGGCCCAAAAATGCCTATTTGACCTTTGATGACGGGCCTTCCGAGAATACAGAACGAATCTTACAAATTTTACGCAGATATAACGTTCATGCAACATTTTTTGTGATCGGAAATTCATCTCTCGAGGGAAAACGGTTATATCGACTTATCCATGCAGATGGACATGTCATTGGTAACCATACCTACACACATAACTATCATTCTCTTTATGAATCCGTTCAGGCGTTCTCCAAAGATACAGAGCGGCTCGAAAGGCTGTTGGAGCAAACGATCGGTGTAAGGTCGAACTTGCTCCGTTATCCAGGTGGATCTAATAATCTTGTTAGCCGACATTTCGGGGGCCCCAATATTATGCCGCGCATAATAAATAAAATGAGTAGGGAGGGCTACGATTATATGGATTGGAATGTGAGTTCCACCGATGCAGCTAGGACCGTTCAACCAAAGAATGAGATCATCGATGCTGTACTAAGTGCTAGTAAAAATAAGAAAGAAGCTATTATATTGATGCACGATGTCAAAGTGAAAACAACAACGGTCGAGGCTTTACCTACGATCATTGAAGGTTTGCTTAAGCAAGGATTTCATTTTAAAGTGTTAAGTAAGGACTCTTTTCATTATCAATTTCAGTAGCGTTTACTTATCCTTTGAATTGTTGTGATTTGAACGTTCAATTACTTTAGAACTTTAAGCAGACTGGCATACCTTAAGAATAAGTCTTCGAACTACGGGAATCATACCCACATTCACACTAGTTTTTTGTTGCTCTATAGCCCCTTTGAGTTTAATAGTGGCGAACTCGGCAACGGAAGTATCGAGGACGTGTCGGAATTGACCTTAAATGCAATAAAAAAATGGCCTTTAATTGAACAGGCCATTTTTTAACGAGTTACTGTTTGTTGGAAATAACTTTATCAMGGAACTTATCTGCGTCACTATTAAATTTCCATACAACACCAAATTTATCAGCTAACATTCCGAAGCAGGAAGACCAAGGCACCTCTGATAACGGCATGATGACATAACCACCTACAGACAAATTAGAAAAGTAATTTTCCAATGTTTGTTTATCATCAATAACGATACTAATTAGTATATTGTTTCCTTTAACTAACTCGCCAGTTACACCCTTCATTGAAGGCAGAAGATCTGACATCATGACTTTTCCACAAGCAAATTCGATTGAAGCTTCCATGATCATATTTAATTCATTTTCTGGCAATGGATTGTTTGGATCTTGGGGGAAATCGCTGAATTTTACCTTTTTCACCTCGATCGCATGTAAAGCCTCCGAATAAAATTCAATCGCTTGTTCTGCGATTCCATCAAAGTTTAAATATGTAATAGCTGACATAAAATATTACCTCCTTCTTGTGATAAATGTAGTATAATCCACAAAAGGTGACAGCAGTATGTCACTGTTCTTCGATGAAGTAGAGAAGAAGAGGGGGAAGTATGGACAAGGTTGAGAGATTAATTTCTATAATCATGATTTTGCTGAAAAAAAATGTCGTTACTGCAAATGAATTCGCACAATTATTTAATGTTTCCAAAAGGACGATTCTTCGTGATATGGAAACACTGAGTTTATCAAACATCCCGATCTATTCTATCAATGGAATCAATGGCGGATATTGTATGATGGATGAATACAAGGTTGATAAACGCCTTTTAAGCAACTCCGACTTGGAGAATATATTGACTGCGCTCGGCGGATTGGAACAAATTCTAGTTAGCAAAGAAGTTGAAGTGACTATAAAAAAAATAGAAGCCATGGTTAATCCATTGACTCCGAAAGGTYCAATCCATCTGTCTTTTTATGAGTGGGAGGGCCGGTCTGAAATTCTTCAAACCTTGAAATTATGCCAAGAATCGATATTAAAGAGAAAGTTAGTTTCATTTGATTACATAGATAAAAATGGCACCACTACAAATAGAATTGTGGAGCCATACTTGCTTCATTTTAGCGAAGCTAGCTGGTACTTGAAGGGATTCTGTTTACATCGTCAGAGATATAGAACATTTAAATTATCCAGGATCGATCATTTTCATATGGATGAAAACACATTTAACCCTAGAGTTTATTCATTGGAACAAGAACATGATGCAAGTTATCAACCGCAACTAGTCGCTATTAAGGCGTTGATTTCGCCTAGCATAAAAGATCAATTCATTGAAAGGTACGGTCGAAAGAGTATTGAAAACTATAGTTCTGACTATTTCTTAGCCACCATCCATGTTCCTCAGAATAGTATTGGCTTTCAATTCTTAGCAAGCCTCGGTACAAATATAGAAATCTTAGAGCCCAAAAAATATGTTGAAGAATTTCGTAATTATTTAAATAGAATGTTGGAGAAATATTCGTATTTGTTGAATGATTAAAAGGCTTATGGTTGGTAATCGCTGCGTTAACGGATAGATGAGAGTTCAAAGAAGGTAACGGCACTCTAAAAGGTGGATTGAGTTAACAAAGAGGGAGCACTGCTGCGGCAGTTGCTCCCTGTATGCATTGGAGAATTTAATCCTTCCCGAGATTTCGCATAATATTCTTCCAAACTGGCTATTAATGCGTTAAGATACTTCATTGGTTCTCTTGTCACCAGACAAATTACTCGATAGAATGTGAAGCCGCTACCGGAATTGCGGCCTTACTATATTGAATACCGCGCTGCCCGTACGCAAGCTTACATGGCTCATATGACCAGCTTTATTTTCGAAGGCGTATTAGAGATATTTCCGGAGCTGCAGGTAGCGTTTATCGAAGGCGGCGTTTCTGGGTCGCTCCTTACTTGATTAAACTTCTACCTTGCCTTCTCCTTCCGCGACATCGGCTGCAGGCTCAAGTGATTCATCAAGCTTCTGAGCTGCCAGGATGGTGACAAGTATTGCTTCCGGAACTGTTAAAATATCTACATCATTACCCGCAACCAAGTCGGAAACATGCAATTTGTCGCCTATGCTCAGCTTGCTGATATCCACATCCAATGAACTTGGCAGCTTATTTGGCATACAGCGAATCAGGACCTCATGCATCTCAATCTGCAGCATGCCGCCTTCTTTGGTGCCGAGGGGCTCTCCGCTGAAATGAACGGCCACAGCAGTCTCAAGCTTCTTTTTCATATTAATTTGCAGAAAATCGATATGCATCAATTGTCCGCTTAAACTGTCCTTTTGAACTTGATGAATCATCACGGGATGCTTTTTTTTGGAAGGCAGGACGACTTCCAGAATCGCGTGCGCATTGCTTTTAAGTGCGGAGCGGATTACTTTCTCCTCAACAGCTACATGCTCGTTTTTCATTCTGCTGCTGTATACGACTGCCGGAATTTGCCCTTGCTTTCTCATCTGTTTTAATTTACAGGTACGGTCTAATAGTTGAATAGAATTACTCATTACGAACACCTCCTGAACGATTATAAAAGCAGCTAAAAGCCCTATTATTACATACCCAATCCAGAGAAAGCTCAAACATCACCTTTTATTGGATTGCAGAATCTAAATACGTAGATGGTTTTCAGTTGCAATCCTTTCGGTAATCGTCTGGAGTTTCTTGAGTTAAACTAACGAGAAAGTATAGTTCAATCC
>NZ_JBFRGR010000062.1:0-19204 GCF_052115445.1 Paenibacillus sp. 2RAB27 | reverse complement strand
ACCAAACAGCGATTGGTTTAAAGATTCTTCTGCAACTTCGAAATTCATATAATCTTCCCAACCAACCGCACAACAAAGCTTTATATATTCTGATATCGTTGGAACTCTTTTTAGAATTAAAAGATTATTTTCCATAATAACTCTCCTTTTGTTGGAAAAAGAACACATTTGAGTATTCGACGAAACCATTGAAGAAGCCTGCACTTTAGTGCAATAACAAAAAGAGACCCACAGCAACGGGCTGCGGGTCAAAGTTTATATTTTAAAGKGGGTCATTTATTATTATAACCGTTATTGATTAATACCAGATGAAAATAAGATTTCAATCGTGTAACATTTACTCAACTCTCGTTCCCAGTTAGCGTAGAAAAGTTCTGCCGCTATGTATTATTATCTGGATAATTCTCAAGATCTTCTCTAATTTCTTTTATATCTGACGAAAGCTTTTCAAATAGAACCTTATTCTTTGGATCGTTTCTATCTTTAAAATTTGTACTGCCAAAAAAATTATATTCTACATTCATAATAAGTTTTTTAATGCGCTCTCCCTCTTCGTCAAACTTGCTCTCATAGAACGCATCTATTTTCTCCCTCTCAGAAAAAGGAAATCCCACATATTTTATACTTATTTCAAAAACCTTAACAATCTCAAGTGCGACGTTTTTAAATTCTCCCTTTTTTATCCTCATTTTTGAATCATCCTCCATAAAACACCCAGAAAGTGACATTAATAAACTTAATAGAATTAGAATTGCTGTTGCTGTACTAAAACGTATCAATTGTGATCCAACACCTCTATATATTATTATTAAAGATTCGTGCCCGTTTAGCACAATAGGCTGCACGAGGCAGCCGGTAAAGGTTTGTTCAACTATCGTTACCCATTAGGGTAATATCATCTAGTGTCCATATCCGTGTGAGGCTTGAGAGAGATACGCTAGTATGACAACAAAAACAAGGATAACACTCATTAATATTATTACATAACCTGTCAATCGTGCTGTCAAATTCCTTTTATAAAGTTTAGATTTCCGTATAAACAGAAATCCAACCCCTAGCAACAACGCAATAATTATCCCAACATAATCGTCCAAGCAATCATCCCTTATCTTGATTATCATATTGCTTTTCCAATTGAGCTATCGTTATCCGTTACTTTAATACACAAATAGGAGCTGCTGCAAAGCAAGCCCCTCTAACGGTCTTGAAATCACTGATGAAGATATCATTCATCTGTATTCATCTCAGAGTCCCCTGAAAGCTGTATCATAACAACTTGTTTATTACTTAAATCAACGACTAATGTTATACAGTCGATAAAGGTTGCAAAGAATCTCAATGCTTTCGATTMTTTCAATTCATCTACAAGTGTCCAACCAGTTGGGATAAAGCCAAACTCCTCACCTAAGTCAAAATATCCCTTTGTGAAAAAATCCTGAATGTCATTTGTATTTTCAATAACATACTTATCTAACTCATTGAGTTTAACGGAGTAACGAGCAAGTTCTCTTTTTTTACCATCTGTCCATATACTCATGTCATTAGTTCTAAATAAGTCATGTATAACCTGAATTATTCCGTTATTCGTGCTGTCAAACATTTTCTTTGATTCTTCTTTAAGATATTGCATATTAACAACATCAATTTCATCTTCAACATAAACAATTTTTACATCTTCAAAATGAGGCGCAATGTCATTCATTATTAAATAACGAACAGTTTCATCTTTAGCAGAATAGACATTCATCATATTGTCCGCAAGAAGCGCACTGCCAGCAGAAAGCAATCTTGCTAATTCAGACATAGATGCAGGAGATTCAAGTGAAACCTTTTTTAAATTAAACCGCCTACCAAGAATTTGCTTCATACTTCTGTTGGTGGGGATAGTCTCCTCAATCCAATCAAACATTTTTACCATCCTATGTGTAGTTTCTAATTTTCTAAATTATACCATATAATTTCATCGCATCAATATTTACTCATGGACTATGGTTGTCTCATACTATTGTGTTAATCTGCCCGTTAGGTGAGCGAAAGGCTGCCGATCGTGCAGGCAGCCTCCCTTTGCTGTGTATTGAACAAACGTGTCCCGTTTGTTGAAAGGTCATCTTTGCTTCTGAATTTAACGATCAAGAATCCGTTTATGATAGAGATCAACCAAATCCGTCGGTCCACTCTCGCCCCATCCCAAAGTTACCGTAATTTTCATAATGTATGAGAGTATCCGCAAGTGCTATTTAGAATAATTATTCACAAATATTAAATAATTGATGTGAGTCTAGTTTTGGTTATGGTCAAAAACGTTGTATCCTTAACAAAAAAGGAACACTTAATCCCATTCTGGGTTTGTGTTCCTTTTTCCAAATCTATTGTTGATTACTCCTATTATTGGAATTTCAATGCATCGAATTCATCGTCGCATGCTTAACGACGACACGGCGGATGAAGAACGCCGCGGCTAGCCCGAGGAGTGTAACAGTCATCGCGAACATGAACACGTTCTGGGAACCGAACATCATGGCTTTAGCCATCTCGGCCGGCTCACTCGGCATCGATGAGCCGATCAAATACTTTTCCATGCCCTTAGTAAGAATGCTGATTGCGACTGCCGTTCCGATCGCACCTGCGACCTGTTGCAGCGTGTTCATGACTGCCGTTCCATGTGGGTAAAGTTCTGGCGGCAGTTGGTTAAGCCCGTTCGTCTGCGCCGGCATCCATACCATGGATATACCAATCATGAGACCAATATGCAAGGACACGATAAAGGCTACAGAAGAGGCAACTGATATACTGGAAAAAAACCATAACATCACTGCTACGATGACAAGGCCGGGGATAACGAGCCACTTAGGCCCGTACTTATCAAACAAGCGTCCCATGCGCGGCGACAAGATACCATTCAACGCACTGCCTGGCAGCAGCATGAGCCCGGTAGCAAACGCGGATAGTTTCATCCCGTTCTGCAGATACATCGGCAAAATAATCATACTTGATAAGATGATCATCATACACGACAGCACAAGAAGCAGCCCCACAATAAACATAGGGTACTTGAAGACTCGCAAGTTCATCATCGGCCCACGCATTAACATTTGGCGAAGTGTGAACAATACAAGCGCGATTAGGCCGATAACAATCGATGAGAGCACGATCGCACTAGTCCAGCCTCCCTCCCCTTCGCCCGCCTTACTGAAACCAAAGACTACACCGCCGAAGCCTAGTGATGACAAAATAATGGACAATGGATCAATCCTCGGTCTTGTGACCTCAGTGACGTTTTCCAGGAATTTCAATCCTATCAACAGCCCTATGACCAAAAAAGGAAGAGACAGCCAGAAAATGTAGTGCCATGATAAATATTCGATTAAAAGACCCGCCACAGTAGGGCCAGTTGCCGGTGCGAACATGATGACGAGACCAACGAAGCCCATCGCTGCCCCGCGCTGCTCTGGAGGGTAAACTACGAGAATCGTATTAAACATGAGCGGAATCAATAAACCCATGCCGGCTGCCTGCAGAACGCGAGCGACCATCAGCATTTCAAAATTGAAAGCAAGCGCTGCAATCAATGTCCCAACGATCGAGCTTACAAGCGAAACAATGAAAAGCTGCCTAGTAGTCAACCATTGTAGCAGTAAACCTGTCATCGGCATCAGAATTCCAAGAGTCAGCAAAAAGCCAGTCGTTAACCACTGTGCAGTCGCGGCCGAAATCTGGAAAACGTCCATTAAATTACTAATTGCTATGTTGAGTGCTGTCTCGCTGAACATGCCTACGAAACCGCAAATGAGCAGAGACGCCATTATAGCCCGCGTATTATATTTCTTCATATTAATTTCATTTCCCTCTCCTGACAACTATTTTAAATAGTACTCTATCTATTCGGATCCGCTATAAAATACAACAGAGTGAGCACTTATACAAGTCCAAAACAAATTCAACAATATTCTACCTTTCAGTTCTATAGGAACCCCTCTATCACTCGAATATTGATTTGGTCCCTTCCGTTAATACAGTTGTGGCCTTTAATATCTCGATAAGTGACGTGAAAAAAAATTCTATATTGACCGTTAAAGGAACAACGGCAGCCGAACTTTGAACGATTGCCCTCGTGTTTTGATTGAGCTATCGTTCACCGTTAGAGCGGCACACCTTGTACAGCGCGACTATTTCTCCAACTCAAAGCGGGTCGCGATAATGCCCGACTTGAGCGATTGGGTGGACAGCAGCTTGAGCCTGATTTACTCAACGACGCCGTCGAATGCCGATTTTCCGCTGCCCAGGACGACCGGACAAATCGTCAATAGAAATTCGTTGATCAGGCCGAGCTCAAGCAACGTCTTCGCCGCCCCCGGGCTGCCGAAGATAACGAGATTTTTGCCAGGCTGCTCCTTGAGCGCCTTGATTTCCTCTGCGATTTTGTCATTAATCAGCATCGTATTGTTCCATTCCGCCTTTTCCATCGTGCCGGAAATGACAATCTTCTTAACATCCTGCAACCATTTAGCATGCTCCATACCGTGCCTCGACGCATTCGGATCATCTAGCACTGTGGGCCAGTAGCTCTCCATCATCTGACACGTCATACGTCCTTAAACGGAAGAGCCGACTTCGGCTACGACCTCCTCGGCGTATTTCTCAAATTCCTCGTTGTACGGAATCCAATCAGTCCTCCGTTTGAGTCTGACGCATACCCATCCAGCGACACATGCATGAACAATACGAGTTTTCTCATATCCGTTTCTCCTCCGATTTCAAATTTATCCTGTTCGATTTTTTTACCGTTGTCCTGTGTTTTGTCCTTGATGTTTCGTCCACTATAAATCATTACGTTACGTAAGGTTCAAGGGGGTTCTAAATTTTTTTGCAGACAACAATGTTGCGCAAAACTGCCCGATAGTTGAGCAAACGGCAGCCGATCAATTAACCGACTGCTGTGTGAGTAATTGAGCTTTTCCTTCGGTAGCTAAACAATGTCTATAAGCAATACGCTGACAGTTTTTTAATTAAGTTGAAGTAAACGTATGATTTCACCATCAATTATCTCTTCACTTGCCTTTTTAAACCCCAAGGATTCATACATTTCTCCAGCAATTAAGTTATTAGGTCTGTGCCCGATCATAATTCTTTTGCAGCCCATTGATTCAATCAGTTCAATTAGTTGTTTCATTGCTGTCTTTCCGTAACCCTTACCCTGGTGATTTTCATCAATCATTATTGCAGGTATCCAGTGGTTGCCATCCGAGTCTGGATTTTTACAAAAAGTAAGAAATCCGATTAAATTATCATCACAATAAATTGCACGCAGCTCAAAATCATCAACATATTTAGATTCTGCAATCCAATAAACAACAGGTGCAGGAAAAACATCTAGTTGTTCTTTCTTAACTTTTAACTTGGTACAATCATACCAGTTTTCATTGGACACTTGCTTTAATTCAATACCCAAAGAAAATTCCTCCCAAAATTGCTTCATAGTGGATTTTATCTCTCCATGACTATAATTGAACATCCTTCATTGTAACCACAACAGCATGGGAATTTTTCATACCACATCACTCCTTTCAATTGGGAAATCACCCATTCATCTTACCACTAAGTTTTTCGTCTTAATTGGTACAAAACAGCTATAAAAATTGACTCTTGAGATCTGACGTTGATCATCCACCACGCTCTACTGCCCGATAGCTTAATGAGGCTGCCATCGTTTTCGCGGCGGCAKCCTCATTTTATAGTTTATTGAAGTAACGTTCCCAGTTAGCGTAGCGATCATCTCTTTTTAGCAATAAAGAGTTGACAAATGATATCTAAACAATAAAATCTACTTTTTCTGCTACGATTTCGAATGAGGCATTATCATCTTCATACCAGTTAGCAAAGAGAAATTTACGGAAGGGTTTATTCCCTTTTCTATTCACTTATGGAATAAAGCATCATGCCGTTGCCTCAAGAGCTATCGGGAATTTAGGATTCTAAACTTTGAGTGTTACTTTTCGGTAAATCATTAGCATCCAGTATATCAGTTTATGATACACATAAGATAGAAACCATGCTCCGACAAAAACAATTATAAAGCTAAATAATGTGTATAAATTATATTCCCAGATTGCACCGGGAGGTTTATTGAAATTTTTATATGAACTTAGTAAAAATGGATGTATTAAATAAATACCAAATGGTAATTACTAATTGAATTAAGCCAACGAATTGGCGCATACGATTTATTTAACAATAAGCACCCTAGCCTAAGGAAGGTTATCCCAATTCCTACTGAATAAAAAAGTACAGATATATCATACCATGGTGTATTTTCAAAAAGTATATTTGAATAACGACTTTCTATTAACATTCCGACATATATAAAACCTGAAAGAAAGGTAACCGGCAATATCCATATAATATTTATCTTCAACCATGATTTGAAGATCATGTAGTAAATGCCCAGATAACCCCCGATTAAAAAATAAGCAAAATATGTAGGTGATAATGATGAAACATGTGGTAATTCTTTAACCCAATTTTTATATACATAGAAAGACCCTTGTATTAGGAACCCTAAGGGGATTAAGCAATGCCTAAACCATGTCCATCTTTTTGCTAATGTCATAAGAGCGGGAAACAGCAGATAAAACTGTAGAATAAGAATCATAAAATATAAATGGTAGCCGATTTCACCCCATTTAAAAGAAACGAAAAAATCATGTAGATTTATATTTATTCCTCTTTTAGATATATATTGATTAAACGTGTAGTAAAATGAAGACCATACTACATAAGGAATGGCAACCCTCCATATTCTTTTTCGGAAATACTTACAAGCCAATTTTTCATTCCAGTTATCGTAATATTGATAAAATAAGACAAAACCACTAATTAGGATAAATAAAGGAACAGCAAATTGACATGCCCTGTTGATTGCATAAAAGATAATTTGTGATAAGCTTCCATCAGTCGGTTCAAGGGTTGCATCTGAAGTGGAATGAATAAGAACGACCGCAAGAATAGCCAATGCTCTTACAATATCCATTTCATGAATCTTTGATCTAACAGATATTATCAATTAAACACCTACCACCTCAACAATATTATGTGAGCTTTAAACTTTGATTGTGATGTGAAACTCTGCAATATCCCGATGCTCTTTTTCATTTCCGTTCAATTCACAATACACGAAGAATACTCCCCCTTCCTTTAATTTCTTCAAGTTATTTCCACAATCCTGCCAGTTAGTTGAGAAAACGGCAGTCCTGATGCCGGCTGCCGTTTCTTACACTTGTCATTCGAGTTGTGATCTATTGAGTTATGATATACCGAAATTTTTCACTGTACGAATTTTTCTTTTGCTCCACTCGTCGTAAATGATCATAAAAGCTATGAGAAAATTTAAATACGTGACCAACATCCCAATCTTGTTCGCTATAGTTCTTTTCCCAAAACTGAATTTCGGTCGGTAGCGCGTTTACTCTCGTCGCAGGTAGCAGAGGCAATTGATCGACAGGCGAAACCAATTTGATTGAATCTCCAGGTTTAATGTTACGACTATGGCGTAGAACTTTAACCAACTTCATTATTGGAAGTAATCCTCTTTCGAAGAAGGAGACATGGCCTAGATCAAACAAGATGTTTAACGCATGTGAGAAAGTTAACATGTGACCAATTAAATCATGATGTGATTCCGCGCGATAAATGACGGGGAACTCGGTGAGCTGTTCCAGCACAAGCAATGATAGCTCTTTTGGATTCGATATTTTCGGAAAGCCGTCTTCATCAATAATCTGCATCCTTTTCACCTCGGAAGCAGAAAAACCAATCCAAGAACGTCCCGGAATCGTCCTCTCAAACGAGAGAATGAGATCGATTATTCCAGCAATTTCCTCAGTACTTCCCCAACCTTTTAGTTCATGGATAGCCAACAAACTTGCAGCGCTGTAAATTACATTATGACCGACCCAGTGCAGCTCATCAATCGTTTTATCAAGTGCTTCAAGTATGGCAGCTTCAGCCGTACATTTGTCATAATCGGAACGGTGTTGAGTACTTTCCGATCCAAGAATCTTTTGTACCATCGCTCCAGCCTGCGAAGCAATGAGTTCAGTGATTTCTTGTCTCAAATTATTCGTTGAAACGAAAAAATAACTACCAATAGCGGCAGCACCATAATGAGCTTGCCAAATGTCACCTGTTTCTTGTTTGCATGAAGCGATGATCGTTAATCCGTCCCTCAATATGGATTGGTTTAACATAATGTCCTCCAATTTAATTCCTATTACACTAAATCTTCGCGAGCCTAATTCAACAATCCTGCCCGTTAGCGGGGTGAAGGGCCACCTTCCATCATGCATGCATATTATATTGTTTGTATGGCAACCACCGATAATCAACAAATGACTCCCCAGAATTAAGATAAGTGAATGTTCACAAAAGTAAACACCCACTAACGAACTCTATTTTCCACTAACGGACTTTATTTTCCTTGATCAGTAGCGTAGCAGCAGCAAGTTGCACCTCCATAAAATAAGAGCATGATATCACTCGGTTTTCCTCCGATTTCTTTGCAACATACATATTTCCATTATTGGCCTTACACTACGCAACCCACTCTCTATTCCATCTAGGTAATCTAGGCAGACTGTCACAAATGAAGATTTATTGTTCGAACGAAGTCATCATTTCCCTCTCACCAATATAAGAGGCCTCACTCACTTAATAGTGAAAGAATAACACCCGTTTTCGACAAAAAAAACAGAACTCCGCATATATCCCATGGAGTCCCCGGTCTTCACCTTCTTATTCTAAACACTCTCTAACAACCGCCCATCCCGAAACCTCACAACCCGCTTCGCCTGCTGCGCTATCGCATGGTCATGCGTAATCAAAATTATCGTCCTACCCTGCTCATTCAACCTCTTAAATATATCCATAATCTCAATCCCCGTCTTCGAATCCAGTGCTCCAGTCGGTTCATCCGCCAAAATAATCGCAGGATCTCCTGCGAGCGTTCGTGCGATCGCAACCCGCTGCTGCTGCCCGCCAGACAACTCCGAAGGCAGATGCTTCCACCGATCCACCAAATCGACCGCTTCCAAAGCTTTCAAAACAAGTGGCTCTCGTTCTTTCCGCGTCATCCCCCGATAAATTAAAGGCAACTCTACGTTCTCATATGCACTTAATCGGGGCAATAAATTAAAGTTTTGAAACACGAATCCGATTTTCCGATTCCGTATCTCGGCTAGCTGCCAATCCTTCATCTGGTTAATCGCTCTGCCGTCAAGAACGTATGATCCCGTGTCAGACACATCTAAACACCCGATGATGTTCATCAGCGTCGACTTCCCCGAACCTGAAGGCCCCATAATCGCGACAAATTCTCCTTGCTCAATAACTAATGACACATCATCCAACGCGCGAATCGTTTCCCCACCCATCACATATTGTTTACAGACATGATCAATTTGAATTAGGCTCATATCCTTCGCCTCCATTTTGCGATCCCAAGATCCCTAACAATGAAGAATGCGACTATACGAAACGTGTTAAAATGCTCCCCCTAACCTAGCAGCCTTACCGCTTCGCCTTATAAAATTCATGATATAGCTTCATCAACGCCCGCTTTTCAATGCGCGATACATAGGACCGGGAAATCCCCAGCTCTTTCGCGATCTCCCTCTGCGTCCGTTCCTCACCGCCAAGCTCCAAACCAAACCGACCGACAACAACTTCCTTCTCGCGGTCATCCAAAATCTCTAAATTTTTATATATCTTAGACTTCTCAATCTTCAGCTGTACCGCATCCACTACATCGTCAGCTTCACTGCCGAGGATGTCAATTAACGTAATCTCATTCCCCTCTTTGTCCGTTCCAATGGGATCGTGCAGAGATACATCTTTACGTGTCTTCTTCAATGAACGAAGATGCATTAAAATCTCATTTTCTATACAACGTGCTGCAAAAGTCGCCAACTTCGTACCTTTGTTTGGGGAGAAGGATTCGATAGCTTTGATAAGTCCAATCGTCCCGATGGAGATCAAATCTTCCAAATCTTCCCCCGTATTATCGAATTTTTTCACTATATGGGCGACCAATCTCAAATTGTGTTCAATCAACTTGTTCCTAGAATGATCATTACCGTCTGCCATAAGCCTCAGATGTAATTCTTCTTCTGCCTCGGTAAGTGGTTGAGGAAACGCATTATTTTTGACATAGGATACAAGCAAGGTTAGCTGCTTGATTAATACGGCTATTGCGCTAAACAATCCAGGCATTCCAGCCACCCCCTTCAGTGTTAGCGGATCTTAGCTGTTCGGAAGTCTCCGCTTTGAGCTTAGTATTAGTGTATGTAGGTAGGAGCCTAGAAGTGCATGTACCTAATAACTTAGACAAAGAAGTCATCTAGAACCAGCTCATTTAAATTAACTTGTGGGGATCTTGTTACACTAAGATAAGAGAGCAACTTTAGTCTCCTCTGATTGAACTCGTACATCGCCTGCTCTTTTGAGATCTCCATCAGAAAAAACTTCAATTTAACATCCTTAAACATTCTATACTTATTGATTTCTGACATGCAGATAAATCCTCTGGCTGCAAGTTCCTCTAACTTAGATATATCTATAACTGCAACATCCAGCAGTTCACTGATCCCAAAGATACTTAGAAAATGTTGAACTAAAACGGCCGGCTTCGTCTCTAAGAGAGAGATTGTCCCATAATCGGTTACAACCTTTTTCTCTTTTTGAAGGATTGCCGAAGTGCACGCACGTTTTCTAAGTCTATACCACTCTCCAGATAAGATCTCTAGATTTTTATGATATTCATGCCATACCGCCAATTGATCTTGAATATCCATATCAGCCCACCAAACGTTATATGTATTCTTCAATTGTTTATTGGGACTAAAACGAACAAACTTCTCAACTAATAGCATATCTTTATTAACTAATCTTAATAGCTGTTCTTCACTTAACTTCTCTATACAAATAGAACATGCATGAACCAAAATGCCTAGATCATAAAACATCTCCTTTAGAGCATCCTTGTCCCAAGCATATTCTTTGTTAGAAAGAAACTTGCTAACTACACCAATTTCATTCCATTCAATTCTCATTTTTTCAGAACTCATTTGGAACAGACGAACATTATCCTTAATACTGCTCGTAATGAATTCGCACTGTTTCATTTCCTCATACTTGCCCTGCTCAAAAAAATAGTTGAGATGAAAGATCGTCATTTGATAAACTACTCCCACTCAACTATCTTCATAGGACTATATACATTTGCCTGCTTTAACTTGAACTTTCTATGCAGCACTACACCAACATCTGTTTCTTTATTGGTCTTCTCTGCTAACAAGTTTTCTAAATGGCCAATCATTGTAATTTGAACTTCATTACCTATATAATGAACTCTCACCTCATCAATAAGCCATTCGACGATTTTTCTTTTTTCATCAAATGATAGTTCTGAGCCATTTCTTCCAATGAACTCCTTAATGCGTTCTGTAGCTAATGTAATCTTTTCAGCATTCACATTCCCCTCTTCGAACGCTTCAAGCTGCAATAAATAATTGTCTAGAGTTCGTTGAAGATCTAACTTAAACACATTGATTTTGGCAATCTCTTCTGCCATCTGCTCCTCATTAATTACATCACGCATAAACATTATTTTTATTTTTTCAATTTCCTTCCCCTTTTCAATGAGTTGATTTCTTACCAACTCGCTGGCTTGTTTAATCTCACTAACAACTGACTCCGACATCACATCTAATTGTGCAATATACTCATTTGGGTCAGATATCACTGACATTATGAGATTCCATATAAACTCTTCAAGCAAATCAGCTCTCAAAGTCTTTGCGGGACAAGCTGTTACTCCATTTCCATAACGCTTTGGGTTTTTATTTGGACATCGATAACAGGTATACTTTCTTTTCACACCATCGTACAAACCTTTTGATGCATATGTTGTGCAATCCCAGGTTCTTCCACAATGTGAACATCTAATTATTGATTTGAGAAGATATTCATACTTTGTATTTCCGGATCTTGTAGTGTTTTTCACTTTTTGTTCTTGTGCTAATTCAAAAAGTGCCGAATCAACGATAGGCTCAATTTCAACCAGAATCCAGTCACCTTTCTCACGAAATTCATAAGTTTTTTTAGGTGCACCGCCTTTGGTTTTCTCACCTTTAACCTTTTTGAATTTTCGGCGATTGTAATAGTATTTACCGATATAAACCTCTGAATTTAAAATACGCGAAATTGAAGAAGATCCCCAATTACAACTTTCTTGCCTTTTTGGGGATACACCCAAATCATAAAGCTTACTTCCAATTTCACGAAGTGTTAAGTGATCAAAGATATACCACTGATAAATATTCCTAACAACCTCTGCCTCCTTTTCGTTTATTAATGGCCGTCTTGAATTGTATTCCAGTCAACTGTTGATGGAAATTCTAGCTCGATATTGTCAAATTTTTAAGATGAATTTTTGTTAGTTTGATCAAACAGATTAGATATTTCTTCTACCAATCCAACTTCAATCGAAGCTTTGACAGCTGAAAAACAATATTCCGTTATTACTTAACATCATTGCTAAAATACATTGAATACTCTTCAATTGTTGGTATTCGGAAAAAAAGCTTGTCCTACATAGCTTCGTGTCCACAACCCCTTTACTATATGGGCAACTAACCTTAAATTGTGCTCAATCAGCTTATTTCTGGAATGATCATTACCTTCAGCCATTTGACGCAAATGTACTTCTTCTTCTGCCTCGGTAAGTGGTTGTGGAAACGCGTTATTCTTTACATAGGACACAAGCAATGTAAGCTGCTTAATCAAAATGGCAATCGTACCAAACAATCCTGGCATTCCAGCTACCCCCTTGAGCGTATTGCGGAGCATGTTGGCTTCGGTAGCCTCCGCTATTTAGAATAGTATTAGTCTATGTGGGTTAGCGCCTAGAAGTGCCTGTACGGAATAACTTACTTGAATATGTCGTTCGAAATTTGCTCATTTAAGATTACTTGCTGAGCACGTACGAAACTCCGGCCAAAAAAACTACCTTTAAGCATTGTCATTTATGCTTTCATATTGAATAATCCCTGTGCACATGAAATAATCAACTTAATATCTGTTAAATAAAGGGAGAGTGTCCAGTTGAAGAATGTACGCTTCATAGGCAGCCTACTCGTATTGTTCATAGGTTTCGCGTCGACTACCTTACCTGTTTCAGCTCAATTCACGATAGATCCTGTGCAGACGATTACGCCAATTACGAACCTTAATCCTAACGTCAAGGACCTCATCATGTTTCAGAATTCTAGCTTCGTACAATTAAAATGGAAAGCTCCGACAATCGCAATATCGTATATCGGTACTCCCACTGTTGCTCCCGACGATACCATTTACTTCTCTTATACAATACTGGCTGGAAACGGGATTGCGGCACATTTGCCAGACGGGACGAAGAAATGGCGAATTGCCATCAATGAACATATCTTAACATCACCTGCCATCGATAAGGATGGTACCATTTATGTCGGTACTGGCCGAGCCGGTGAGCCAGGCAAGCTAATGGCATTTCGAGCAGATGGTTCATTGAAATGGTCTTTCATTACAGGCGATCAAGTCGCATCTGTACCGATTTTTGGGGCGGACGGAACGATTTATGTCGCATCTAAAGATGGCATTCTACATGCTCTAAATCCTATGGATGGCACAGAAATCTGGTGGCTTGATCTGGAGGTAAAAAATCAGGCGAAGCTGGTTCTTAGCCCTGATGGCACTATTTATGCAACTATGGGTACCAAATCGCTTTTCGCGATCAAGCCAAATGGGACGAAGAAATGGATATTTCCAATAGGCGGTCTAGCAACATCGACACCTACTATCGGGTTAGATGCTACCATTTATGTTGGATCTGATGATCATAAACTTTATGCCGTTTCACCTAACGGAACTAAACAATGGGAATTCGATCAAGGCAGCAGCCTATATGCGCCATCTGTCGGTCCAGACGGAAGTGTTTATTTCGGATCACAAGATGGAAAGCTCAACGCCTTATTACCTAGTGGAACGATAAAATGGCAATTCGCTGCAGGCGGTACGGTCACCCCGCCACTTCTTGGGCCGAATGGAATTATCTATACCAATTCATCGGCAAATAAAGCAATTTACGCGCTTAGCCCCGACGGTACCATTCAGTGGCAATACAAGATTGATACTAACGAGATTTTACCCTTATTCACTGGACATGATGGGACCCTCTACGAAGTATCCACCAAATTTGCCGATCAAGAAGAAATTAAGTCCGAGGGCTTATTAGACATGTTTGTTTTGTACATGTACGCGCTCAAAGTTCCTGTAACAGCCATAACGATCAATAAACCCACACTCAACCTTCAAGCGGGGGAACGCGTCTCACTCAGCGCCGCGATTTCACCCAGTTATGCATCCAATCACAAAACAACGTGGAAGAGCAGTAATCCAAACATTGCAGCAGTGGACAGCAACGGGCAAGTCAGTGCACTCATCCCCGGCACAGTAACAATTACTGCAACTTCCGGGGACGGCTTATCTACACAGAGCAAGGTCACTGTCACAGAAGGAACTAGCCCTGCAACGACTACAACCGCAGATACAAGTCCCTTTACAGACACGAAAGGACATTGGGCAAGTCCTGAGATTAGCATGGCCTATGAGCGTAAAATCGCGAGCGGTTATCCGGACTTCTCATTCAAGCCGAATGCTGACATTACGCGTTCTGAGTTTACGGTTATGTTAATGAATGGATTGAAGCCTAACCTAGAGGGTGTACCGCTCACTTTCACCGATGCGAACCTGGTAGAAGATTGGGCGGCAAATTTAGTCAAACAAGCCGTTCAGCTTGGCCTCGTCAGCGGATATCCCGATGGCACATTCCGACCGACAGCCAACATTACCCATGCAGAAATGATTTCTATGGTCGTAAAAGCCCTGGGTCTCCCCCTAATAGCAGGTATCCCAACAGGCTATGCCGATGATGCCGACATTCCAGATTGGGCTAAGCCAGCGGCAGTCATTTCAAGCAAAAACAACCTACTTGGCGGCACCATAGGCAATAACTTCGCCTCATCTATGCTTGCTACCAGAGCGGAGGCCGTTACAGCCATTGTTCGAATGCTTCATATAAAGCCATAACATATAAAACCTCTGCCCCCTACAATAGACAATAGAGAACTATCAGGTTAATCTATACTATTTTAGGGGGTGTTTGGCATGGGGAAAAAAAGACACCCAAAAGGGTGCCTCCTCCTACACGACGCCTAGTTCATTAATCCAACTCAATAAACTTTGGTATTATCTGTTGCAGCAACTGTTCAATTTGTCCTCTACTTAACTGATCCTGTCTTTGTTTCATTGTCAAAAGGACATCAACGATATCACGATCTCCATCATCGTTTAAATCTGCCAACACAATGGGCATACGATTTACGAATACTTGGTAATTTTGTGTGCTGCCATTCTGTGCGGTTACCGTAATTTGAATCGTATTCATTCCTTCAACTAGATTCGGTACATCGTAGATGTAAGCTTGATCAGCAAGCATATTATATACTGCACCCGTTATCGTAATCGTTTGATAGGGATCTGCCGGGGCGAGCTCGATTCGAAATGTTACAACCTCATTGGGCACTTCTACTAAATAGTCCACTTGCGATGGCTCAAACCCTGGCGTTAACGTACCTTGTTTCACATTTATGTTAGACAACAAGGCATTGCTGGATGGCGAATTAATGTCTGTTAGCTTTACCAGAATAGTTTTAATGTTTCCTACATCATTTGCAATACGGATACTAATCGTATCCCCTACATTTACGTTAATATTATCGACCGATGTACCCGTTATCGGAACATAATTCAAACCATTAATCGAATACGCCATACCATTTTCGGTATTATACAACTTTGTCGTTCCAGGGGTCGTCCCCTTGGTCAGCTTTGTAAAAGCCCATAGTTGAGGATATTCATTAGGAAGTTGATACCAATCTGTTGCAAAATCCCAACCCATAAAGTTAGCTCTCACTCTCATTTCACTATCCGTTAGACCAGTGCCTCTCCCTGTATCAACTTGATGTGTAGGACCGTTGTTGTAATAGCTGTTGGTTATAATCCTATTGTTCACACCCACCAACCCACCTGCTTGATTGGTTCCACTCACAGTCCCTGTGGCGTAGCTAGTAGTGATTGTTCCATTCATATTTACGCCAACCAAACCGCCAATCTCATAATTTCCATTTACATCAGCAGCCGCGTAGCTAGTGGTGATCGTTCCATCATTAAATCCAACCAATCCGCCAATAGCATGATTGCCATTTATTGATCCAGTAACATAGCTGTTGCTAATGGAGCCAAATCTATTGTGTCCCGCCAAACCACCAACAACCCAATTACCCGTTATATTTACATTTTCCAATCTCATATTCGTAACCGTACTACCTGATTCTAGTTGACCAAATAAACCAACAAAACTAACACCTGACCTATTAATGGTAAGTCCCCTGATTATGTGACCATTGCCATCTATATTTCCTCGAAAAGCTGAACCATCACTGCCTATCGGCAGCCAACCGTCCCCATCATTGTATGGACTAACATTTAAATCAATATCATTTATCAGCTTAAAATATAGACCAGGCTGCAAATTATTCCTTACCTTATCAAGTTGCTCAGCAGTTGAAATTTCATAGGGTTGTTGCTGCGTTCCGTTTCCTCTTGCAAATTCATCCAGATACTCACATAGTTTAACTACTCCGGGTGCAGGATCACCTTGCTTAAAAGTCCCAGTGTTACATGCCACCCCATCGGTGAATCTAGCATATACAAAATTGGCACCAATCCCGTATCGTACTAATTTCTCTCCTGTAAAGTGACAATCTCCCCCTTCACCAGCGCAGTATACCCAATCGTTACCTGCCGCGGCTACTTCACTGCTCCCGCCAAGTATCCCGATCGTTCCACCCAATACCATCATCCATACAAATAGGATAATCATTCCTTTTTTTAACATTGAACGCATCATTATTTCCCCTCCAAAGCTAGTAAAACTCTCTGCCACACTTATCTCAGGAATAAAGCCAGTACTAGATTCTCGGTGCAATATATGCGACTTTATACCTATAATCATATCACATATCCACATTTATTAAGTAAATATTTTGTCAAAATAAACCATTAATTGTCGATACCATTTGACAGATCTCTACGCAATAAAATAAGCCCCTTTTCGGGGCTTATCCAAATCTAGTCTATCATCGGAGAAATCAGACTCAGTATGAAAGTAATATCATTCCGATCGATTCTACCATCAAGATTGAAATCTCGCGCAGGACTATCGGAAGTAATAAAAGTAACAACATCATCAATTTGAATACGACCATCCTGGTCATGATCCAGTAAAGTGAAAGTAGAAATAGGAATAACAACAAAACTCATTTCTGTGGAAATAATTCCATTGTTAGCGATGACTGTATATATCCCTGGCTCGGTATTCACAGGCAAGATAAACCTTGAGTCAGAGAAGGTACCGTTAGTTACAGTAACATCATTGAAGCTAGTTAGAACACTGCCGTTAGGGGCCAGGATTGTAATCGTCAATCCATTTAGATTAGTTGTCCCTATTAACTCAACTACTTCACCCTGTACTTTAGTTGAAATCGGACTTAATTTAATGTGAGGAGCATCGGACGTGATCGTAATGACTTTTCTCCCTACAATGCCAGACCCGTCATTTGCTCTTGCCTCAACCGTAACTGTACCTATGCCAGTTGCTGTTAACAAGCCACTTTGACTAATTATTGCATTCCCCGTATACCCATTTCCGTTCCCATAAACATGCCATGTTACTGAAGAATTCGTTACGTTCAAAGGTAATACAGATGCTTCCAACTGTAGCGTTCCCCCAATAACTACCGCATCCCTATTAGAAGTTTCTTTTACAGATATACTAATCGTCATAACAGGTACTTCAGGTACCGGTGTTATTGAGATAGCTGTGCTGCCTTTAGTACCTGTACCGTCAGTTGCTGTCGCTGTAACCGTAACAATACCTGGTTCAATAGCATTTAACACACCTAAATCACTGATGGTCGCTGCACCTGAATTTCCATACACACTCCAAACCACTGATGCGTTAGTTGCGTTTTCAGGTAGAACAGTTGCAATCAATTGTAGCGTATTTCCTGCAACTACTGAAGTTAGGTTGCCTGCCCCTTTAACTTCAATTTGACTAACAGGGATTGCAGTAATTGAGATTGACGTGCTTCCTTTAGTCCCTGATCCATCCACTGCTGTTGCAATTACCGTAACTGTACCTACTTGTGTAGCAATCAATAATCCCGTTGCGTTGATCATCGCATTACCTGTATTTGCGACCACACTCCAAGTTATATCAGTATTTGATGCATTCTCTGGCCACACAGCAGCGTTCATCTGCAATGAGCTTCCATTGATTACCGTTGTTGCATCGCCAGCTCCGGTCACTACTATACTATTGACGGGTAATGCTGTAATCGTAATGGTCTTGCTACCAACCATATTCGTACCATCATTGGCTGTGGCTTTAACAGTGACTGTACCTACTGTTGTTCCTGTCAATAAACCGGACGGACTTATCGTTGCTGTTCCAGTACCTGCTTCCACACGCCATGTTACGGAAGTGTTCGTTGCGTTTTCTGGTAATACCGTCGCATTCATTTGCAACGAGCTACCGTATGTAACACTTGTCACACTATTTGCGCCTGAGACGATGATCTCTGTGACAGGTACAGCTGCAATCGTAATGCTCTTGCTACCAACCATATTCGTACCATCATTGGCTGTGGCTTTAACGGTGACTGTGCCTACAGTTGTTCCTGTCAATAAACCAGACGGACTGATCGTTGCTGTTCCTGTGCCTGCTTCCACACGCCATGTTACGGAAGTGTTCGTTGCGTTCTCGGGTAGTACCGCTGCACTCATTTGCAATGAGCTTCCGTTCGAAACACTTGTAGCTCCATCTTTACCTGTCACGGCGATACTTGTGACTGGTATTGCAGCAATCGTAATGCTCTTGCTACCAACAATATTCGAACCATCATTGGCTGTAGCTTTAACGGTGACTGTACCTACAGTTGTTCCTGTCAATAAACCGGACGGACTGATCGTTGCTGTTCCTGTGCCTGCTTCC
>NZ_JBFRGR010000061.1:0-20046 GCF_052115445.1 Paenibacillus sp. 2RAB27 | reverse complement strand
TTCAGGGTGAAAGTAAACTTTCTTTTCAGGAATGATTCGGTTTTTTGGTAATGGCATAGAGCAAGACCTCCGTCAAATTAGCTATTAACTAATTCGACAGAGGATTTGGAATTACCTGTTAGTCAATTGGTCAGTCGTAGTTTTTTTTTGCACTTTCTTTAAGGCAATAAATAATTCCCTATTTATAACAAATTAAGTATACTCACTTAAATCTGCGAAAGTTAACCGGTGACATCCCTGAGAATGCTTTAAACAATTTAATAAAATAGCTGGTATTCTCATATCCAAGCATTTCAGCAATTTGCTCTACATTTTTTTCGGATTGTAGTAAATACTCCTGTGCTCGTTCCATTTTAGATCGTGTTGTGAATTCGATGAAAGTCTCTCCCGTTTCAAGTTTGAAGATACGACTAAAGTGGCTCGCGTTTAAAAATAGCATGTGAGCAACCTCCTCCATCACGATTTTCTCTGACATGTGCGTCATTACATATTGTTTAGCTTCAATGACCTCTTTTCGCTGGCTTTCGTGCTGGGTTTTTGCGACGTAATGTATTTTATCTAAGAGAAAATACATAATATAGGAAAACAATTCTTCCAATGATTCCAACTCCAAGATAGTGTTATGAATCATTTCTGTTGAATAGACCTTTTGAAAAAGTTGGATTGATCGATACTTTAAATCAATATCGGATAAAAGCTTAATCACCCACCCTCGTACTTCCTCTGCCTTAAACCGATAGGTTCTAAGCATTTTTTCCAAATCAGCTAATATTCCAATCATTCTATCTTTACTGCCTTCTGCAATTACTTGTTTTAGATCATCTGATGTTTGAGAGAAATACTTATAGATATCATCAGTAGAGCATTGAAACTCCTCCCATTTAATGATACTCATTTCATTGGAATAAAACCGCTGATCCTTACTGTTCGTTAAGTCCTTCAAGCGCTGTTTGATTTCTTGCGGCGTATGAGCAGGCGCCGAAATCATGAAGGACAAGCTGATTCTTAAATATCTCTCAAAATCCTCCTGGATTGCATTAAGATTAAAGAGGGTCTCATCGTCTTCTTTAGCTATAGGCTTTCTTAGTAGAGGAACCAATAAAACGATTTCATTAACACCGCACTGAAAGCTCACGCCTATTCTTTTTGTATCGACCAAATTATCGAAACCGTTCTCAAAAACAAACTTGAACAATTCGACCGATTGATATCTTTGTTTCAATTCACGATACCTGTTTACGAAACAGAGTACGGGTAAATATCTATACTTGTCCAAATCGATTCCAAACTCATACGCTTCAGCCATCCAACGTTTAGTATCATGTATCGGATTAATAAGAGTCGAGCGAATAAATGTTTCCTTTAAGATAGAATTATTCTGGTCTAGAATCGCCTTTAAACGGACTTGATTTTCTCGTATTTTTTCTTCTTGTTCCAATTGCAATTGTGTTGTTTTTAGAATTTCAAATATCGTCTCCGGCTCCATTGTTTCCTTTAGGATATACTCCGTGACGTTTAACTTGACAGCCTGTTGGGCATATTGAAATTCGTTATAGCACGACAGAATAATAACTTTCAAATGAGGGGCTAGCTGCTTAGCAGTCTTCGTTAGTTCTAAGCCGTCTATATCTGGCATGCCAATATCTGTAATGAGAATGTGCGGCATATCAACCTTGCAATGATCCAACGCATCACTACCGTTTTGATGCATGCCAATAACCTTCATTTCTAACGATTCCCAAGGGATGATTTGGGATAAAAACTCAAGTACAGGATAGCTGTCATCGACGAGAATCACTTTCCACATTGGCATTTCTTCCTCTTTCCGGAATAAATAATTTAACTACTGTGCCCTTCCCAGGTTGACTTTCAAGATCCATTTGAAAATGACCTCCGTAGACCAAACTCAACCGTTCGTATACATTGATTAAACCAATTCCATGCATACCTTTACGGTTTTCTTCTTGGACATAACTGCTTCTGAAGCCGAATAGGAGTTTTTTTCGCAATCCCTCCAATTCATTCGTCGTCATTCCAGTTCCATCGTCTTGGATGCAAATTAACAGTTTCTCTTTTTCTTTCCATGCCTGGATTCGAATCACTCCCTCATTTTGCTTTAAGCCATGGATTAATGCATTCTCAATAATGGGCTGTAGAATGAAACGCGGCACCATCTCATGCAATGTTTCGGAACTTAAATCGATCTCATACTGAAATAGATTCTTTGATGTGAAGCACATTAATTTCATATAATCCTCTACAATGCCTACTTCATCTTGTAAGTGGACAAATTCATGCTCATTATTGATCGTTTGGCGAAGCAGATGTGTTAAAGAACGGATGATGCTAGCATGCTCTCGATCTCCTCGAAGCATAATCTTGAGTCTAATGGCATTCAAAATATTAAATAAAAAATGCGGGTTAATCTGTGCCTGTAACATAGCAAGCTCCGCTCTTCTCTTCATTTCTTGCTCGTAAGTAATTTGTTTCACCATTGACCTGATGCTATCTAGCATATGGTMAATCGAACGACCCAGTTTTACGAATTCATCTGGTCCCTTAATATTAGATCGGACTGCCAAATTACCTGCTTCTATGCTGTTTGCTACTTGCACTAAGCGAATGATCGGTTTTGTAAACCGGCGCAATAAATAAATAAGAATGAATAAAAATAAAATAACAAAGCCGATTTCTAGCAGAAAGTTGGATTGGAAAAGAGCGTAAATTGGGGATGTAGCTTTCATGTACGGAGTCAAACTGACTAGCATCCAACCGGCAAGAGGGAGATTATGTTTGACGAGAATTTGTTCCTCTCCACCGAAAGTGATCAAGGAATTCTCAGCTGATTTATTCAACTCCTCGAATTGCGAATATGTCTCTCCTATCCGATCCAAACCCGATATGATTTTCCCTTCATTTGAAAGCAACATAATATTTTGGCTTTCACTGTATTTTGTAATGATGGAACGAAGTTGCAATTCATTTACGCTAACAATAACGTAGGCATACGGTTCTGAAGATACATCACGCAAAGCACGGGCAACGGTTACCATATATGGATTACGCCCACGTTCAGATTGTATATACGTAGGATGTACGCCGACCCAGAGCGTATCGAAAGTGTCCATCTGCTCAAGGCTCGGATACCAGAGTTCGCTTTTAAAGCGTATAGGATTATATTCATAAAAACTGTAATTTGAATAATAACTGGAACCAGGGAGCAATATTGTAATATATGTTCCAGGACTATTTGAAACTAGTGGATCCAGTTTCTCCTCTACCTTCTTTTGCATTTCAATCAATTTGCTACCTTCCGATTTAGGATTCTTCAATAAGGATTTCATTTCCACATCAAATTGAATGTTATTCGTAATCCTAATCATGTTGTCCATAATATTTGTCATATGAGCCCCAGTAACTTGTAAGGATTCCGAAGCAGTTTGAACTACACGTCCCTTGATTAAATGGATTGTAAAGAGACTAGAGAGCACTATAATCGCCCCGACAGGAATCACTAAACAGAGCAATGATGTTATAATGATTTGTTTTCGTAAAGAAGATTTTAAACCCTGCAGCCATTTCATGACTCATACACCGCTTCCTGCTGGAATTTCCAGATTTCCATAAAAATAATGTTATACTTGGAAAACCAAAATCAACGGCAATCTCAGTTCGTTCGAGAAGACCGTTGATTTTGATTTTTATTGGCTGTTATTCTTTATTATTTCCCGTACTTTTTGAGATGCGTTATTAAGGGCGGTATTCTCATCTGCATCACCAAGTAAAAACTTTTCGACTTCTTTAATATAAGCCTTATCAACCTCATCGCTATAAGGCATCGGAACATTGAATTTCTGCGGAATGCTATTTTTCATCACGTACAGTAAAGATTCCTTATCGACTTTATCCGGTGCTTTGGAAGAAGCAATCTGAGCATCGATGATTCTGTTTACATCCGCTTTTTTCCACGAAGGGATATATTTACTCTGAAGCTGAATTCCTTCTGTTGTATACCAACGTATGAATTGGTAAGCTTCCTCTTTATGCTTTGATTTCGAGTATACAGCCATGAGATCTCCGCCTGAAATTGTTGATGTTGGGTCATTCTTGTTCACTTTCGGATAAGGAGCGAAAACTGTTGTGAAGTTAGCAGGCACTTTATCCGTCCCACCAGCTTCAGGAATCATAAAATCGCCTGTGAGAATCATACTCGCTTTTTGATTGAAATATTGAGGCCTGTAGCTTAATTTTTGGCTAATTGTTTCTGAGTACGGTGTTGCCGATCTGTCCACCACTTCTGCTTGCTTGCGGATATCAAGCGACTTCTCTATTAGTGGGTTATCCAAATTTAAAGTCTTGCCGTCAGCCTTATAAAGGAAGAAATTGTCCATCTGATTGATCTGAGCCAATTGATAGTAAATAGAAAATGTATGGAAGTAGGTTCCATATCTCTTATTCGCTCCCTCGCCTTTCGTTAGCTTCTTCGAATACGCAAGGAATTCGTCCCAAGTCCAATCCTTAGGAACCGGCAAGCCTGCTTCGTCCAAATGATTTTTGTTCAGCATAACAAGGAAAGAAGTTTTCTTTGCGGGAAGAGCATAAGTCTTATCCCCGATGGTAGGATCTATATAATACTCATCTGATACCTTATATCCATCTTTAGCAATGTAACTGTTAAGCGGCTCCAGCATATTTATTGCGGCTCGCTGAGAGTAATGTTGCGCTTGAGAAAACATCATGACATCAATTTGATCGCCTGATGCGGCAGCGAGATCAAGTTTTTTTAGATACTCAGTACCATTGTTATCCCCAGCGGTTACTGCTTCAATCTTAATGTTCGGATATTTTTTCTCGAACTCTTTGTAGACAGTTTTCCAATTATCTTGGTCTTCGTTATACCAAAAATGGAATTTCAATGTTACTTTTTCAGCTTTCTTGTCGGTAATCTCTGGATTTTTAACATTTGGACTATTCGCACACCCGCTAAGCAATCCTGCTATGATTGAAATAGCAGTTATACTACGAACTGTTTTATTAAGCATTGTCAATCCCCTTTTTCCCTTAATAACATCCTCATTTTCTCCTATTATGAAAACGGGTGGATTTGGTTATTTAAGAATCATACGTCAAATTTGTTTCATATACATTCAACAAATTTTGCAATTAAAAAAATTTTTTTTCCGTAAGACTTTTCTAGTGTGTCTGCGAGAAAGACTCTTATACAAAAAAAATCAACAGCCAACTCAGTTAGCCTGAGACGACCATTGATTTTATATTTGTTTATTTGCTGTTATTTTTTATGACTTCTTGCACCTTTTGAGAAGCATTTTTAATAGCAGTATTCGCATCTACTTCGCCAAGCAGAAATCTTTCCACTTCTTTAACGTAAGCTTTATCAACTTCATCGCTAAAGGGCGCCGGAATGCGGAATTTTTGTGGAATGCTGTTTTTCATCACATACAATAAAGAATCCTTATCGACTTTATCTGGTGTTTTGGAAGCTGCTATCAGGTTATCGATGGTTTTGCTAACATCGGCTTTTTTCCATGAGGAAATATATTTCCCTTGCAGCTGAATTCCTTCTGTTGTGTACCAACGGATGAATTGATAAGCTTCCTCCTTGTGCTTCGACTTTGCATATACAGCCATAAGATCAGAGCCCGATGTTGTTGTGATCGGGTCGCTCTTGTTCACTTTAGGCAAAGGTGCAAAAACGGTCTTGAAATTAGCAGGTACTTTATCCGTTCCGCCGGCTTCGGGAATCATAAAGTCTCCAGTGATAATCATACTCGCTTTTTCATTAAAATACTGAGGCCTGTAATTCAGTTTTTGACTGATAACTTCTGCGTATGGTGTTGTAGATTTGTCCACCACTTCCGCTTGCTTGCGAATATCAAGCCATTTCTTATTTAACGGGGTATCTACATTCAAAGTCTTACCATCCTCCTTATACAAGAGGTAATCATCCATCTGAGTCATCTGAGCAAATTGATAGAATAGAGGGAATGTGTGAAAGTAGTTTCCATACCGCTTATTCGTTCCCTCACCCTTGGTCAGTTTTTTTGAATAATCGAGGAATTCATCCCAAGTCCAATCCTTAGGAACCGGTAAACCCGCTTCGTCCAAATGATTTTTATTCATCATAACAAAGAAAGAAACTTTTTTAGCAGGAAGTGCATAAGTCTTGTCACCAATCGATGGGTCAAAATAATATTCGTCCTGCACTTTATATCCATCTTTAGCAATGTAACTGTTAAGGGGCTCAAGCATATTGATAGCAGCGCGCTGCGAGTAATATTGTGGAGCAGAGAACATCATCACATCAATTTGATCGCCGGATGCGGCAGCAAGATCAAGTTTTTTCAAGTACTCAATTGAATTGTTGTCCCCAGCCGTTACTGATTCAATCTTGATGTTTGGATACTTTTTCTCGAACTCCTTATAGACGATTTTCCAATTGTCTTGATCTTCGTTATACCAAAAGTGGAATTTTAGAGTTACAGGCTCGACTTTCTTGTCTGTCACTCCTGGAGTATTGCTGCCAGTAGCAGTAGTACCCGTACTAGTAGAGCACCCGGCAAGCAATCCCGCAATGATTGAGAAAGTTGCAATACTACGAACTGTTTTTTTGATCATCGAATCAATCCCCTTTTTCATTTTTAATTCCACTATACACTGCATTTTAATTAACTGTAAGCGGATACAAATGAATTATAGTACAGATCAATTCCATTAACATGCAACAAATTTTGCAAATTTTGAATTATTTTTTCTCAAGTCAAATTTTTTTTCGTTTTAGAAAAAATCCTTGGATGTATTCAAATATGAACTTCTATATATTTAAAAAATAAAAGTAATAGATTTTATTTTCTTACGGAGCAGGTTATACAGATATTTTAAGGATTCAATTATTACCAATTATCACTATTGTAATACCTATAGAATTCAAAACTAATTCTAATACAACAAAAGAAAGTAGGTTATTCAATTACCATTAAAATAAAATCTGCAATTCCAATGCGAAAACTTTTAAATAGTTCATCAATATGAATAGCAATATAATTTTTTTCAGTAATCGCAATTAGTTTTTGAAGATCCTCTTGATTATTATTTCCATAAGCGTATAAAACTTGTGTTGCTTTATTTTCTTTGGACATCCTTGATTCACTTTTCATGGAATGTACCACTGCACATCGTGCAGCATAAAGATCTTCCCCTTTTATAGCAATATTTAAATGCGGGAGCATATAGAGATCTACCCATTTAATAAAATCCTATTTTTGTACATCTACCTCATCTTGAACAGAGAGAGGCGACTATGTCTATTCCACAATATAGTACCTCTCCTTCTCCTCTAGTCAACTTGCCAAAAGCTAACTCTGTAATCCCATTCCCTATATATTCTATCCAATCATTTAGATCACTTTTGCTTGCAGCAGCTACAAGGCATATCATCAAAGCTTCCTGAACTGACAAAGAATACTGAGGTTCATCCCTATACCTCCGTACTAGAATTTGTAATTCGTCGGCGAGAGAAATACTTCTAGCTGTGGCTGCAACAGTGGCTAAGCCATTTAAAGTAGAAAGAAGCTCATCCTTTCCATTCAAACTAGCTAGTCTATATCTGCCGAGCTTTAAAGCTTGTATTGCCAACCCCGTATGGTATGATTCAACACGATAAAGAGACGCTGAATTTACTAAAGTAATAAATGACGAAGCTCCAACTTCCTCTTCAGTCAACTTTTTCTTATTAGAAATGGCTCGACGGCCTCAGCGATTCTGTTTTTCTATGACCGCCGTTTGTTTCCCGGTTATGGCTGCGTAATTGCTACAGTTAAACCGGCTATCCCTCCACTAACCACGACCACATCAACCTTTTGTATCGCTCATCATCCCCTTCAAACTTTACCTGTATGACGGGCAAGGGATGTGAAGTGTGACAGAAAAGCAAAAAAATTTAATGGAAATCTCCTAGGTTAACCGGGATTATTATTTCAACTATCCCGTTACTTTTATGAAACCAGGGAGCAGCTTCCGCGTGGCGAGCTGCTCCCTGGTTCTAACTCTATTGTTTATTCGTTGAGAAAGGACGGTAGATCAACTGGCTGTATCAATCGACTCAATAATTATTTTTCGATCAAAATCGCACGCTAATAATTCAGCACTTAATCCGTTGGTAACCGCACGGCAGCAAATTTTTCTTTCAGCTTGTAGTACGATTTCTTCAACCGTTCGTGTGTTTGAGGATAGTCCCACCCTTTCCATTGATAGAACGGCATGTCATTCGTACGAAGCACGCCGTTGCTTGCAGATGGCAGGAAGTCAGAAATAGCGCCCCCACCTGGATGCTGCGTGCTATCTTCGTCCGGTTCTGGCCTATAGGTGACGACTGCAACGTGGAAGCCTGGAGTTTGCACGCTTGCATCCAGACCCTTCTCCCTAATGTCTCCTACCGCTTCATGCATGCTGGGATCTTTGATATTGAGTAGTTGCCAGGGAATGCGCAGCTCGACAATCGCATCCTTGGCATTCACAGCCACATCCGTAATAGAATCGTATTGCGGACTGTCCGGGTCACCATCGCCGAAGCGAAGCAAGCCCGTTTCGTAGGATTCGAAGGGAATAAACGCAGCGTCTCCTTGCCGATTCGGAATCGTCAACGGCTTATTTAACGTCAGCATCTGTTTGTGGAATACGCCATTGTTTTTCTTGTCCGCATATGCGGTCTGCGGAATCATGCCCAGCATGCGGCCATACTGCAGTTCGTGCAGATCGTAATAGCTGTCAATCCATATCCGGGAGGTGTTCGGTCCTTTGACATCGATCGCAAAATCAAATCCGGCATCGCTTGTCAGTCCTCCTCCCGACATCGCCGTCTGCCCTTGATCTGGCACCGTATTGAGCAGGAACGTCGCATTAGTTCTCGTCCAATCAAGCGGCTTATCGCTCTTACCGAAATCGAGGCGGAAATATACATACCGTTCGTCACTTGCCATATACAGACGGTCGATTTGGCGCTGCTCGTCATAACCGTCATTATATTTCCGCAGGGCGCTTGCGCCAGTTTTGCCAGCAACAGCAAGCGGTTGAATACCGGCTCTCTCCCAGTCCTCCGTTTTCCCATCTACTTTCACAATTAGTTCCTTGGCTCCAGGATCGAAACTCATTAACCCGAAGTTTTGCTCACTCGTCTGAACGTTCGACCAGAAGGGGCGTCGATCTGGATTGTCGTAGTCCATGTTGTTCCAAGTACGCTTGAACCACTCGTCCTGCCAGGAGAATACGAGCCCGCCAGCCATTCCTTCATGATAGATATCTTCGAACAATCGACTATCGATCTCCCCTTGCTCCTCCTCGGACAAAAATCCCTGATTCCAGCCGCTGACATTGCGGTGCGTCATACCGCGAGATGCGGGAACGCCGAACTCCGCAACGACGACCGGCATCCGGTGCACCTGTTTCAGATCCCTCAGGTAACCTGCGTAATTATTCTTTTGTCCCCGTTCATCGATATAACCAGTGTACTTCGTTTCGTAGTTCATGAAGTCCGGATAGTATGGATATACATGATAGGATGCGAAATAGCCGGCTTTGAGGGACGGTGTTGGCCAGATGACGTTCGGATTGATGAATACCGCATCCTCCTTTGCACTCGGTTCTGCCGGATGTTTCAACGGATCGGTCGTCACCCAGTTCGTAAAACTGATGGGCCGTTGCCATGTGTATTTTTCCGTTTCATACTTGACCGTATCGTCCATCGCTTTCGCTAGCCACGTCTCGAATGGGGATGCCGTTTCCGTCCGGAAGTATGTACCTTCGAAATCTGGCGCATTCACATGCTTGGCGTTCGTAGAGATAACAATGTCAGGATCCCATTCGACCCCGATGATCCAGCCGAGTACATACTGCGAAATGTCCGCTGTATACGAGCCCGAAGCATGGCCAGGCCTATTAGGAATTTTGGCGTTCCCGTGAATCACGTCAATGGTGCGTCATGTTTCCTCGGCGAAATCTTGTGAATTCTCATCAGCAAACACATCTCCTGACGCGAGGAGCTTGTCCTCGTTCATCCAAATGCCCTGCAGCACATAAAGCGGATTTGCCGCCTTGTCATTGTACGCTTTAAGCGCCTCGTAAAAAACTGGCGGATGCAGCGTATAAATACGCACCACATTCGCATGCATGTCGCCGATATGCTGAAACCAGCGCATATACTCGGCTTTCGTTATCGCCGTTTCTCCCGGGAAATGCCCCGGTTTGGCGATGCCCATATTGACGCCCTTAAGAAGCAGATCTTGCGGCACGCCATTGTGGTACACCTGCAAATATTGGCTCCCGACGTTCGCTGGAATCGTTAATCCATCCACCTTCACCATCTCCACATGTTCGCGCGGAGCGAATATCCCAGACACCAAAACCGTCGCGGTAACCCCTACAAGCAGCGCAATGACGGCAGATGCAATAAAAATTTTCCGTTTCATAAGAGCGCTGTACCCAGCTTTACGTATTTTTCTCATTTGCCGGTGCCTCCTTGACTTACGGAAATRCCTTTGCGAACCATATCTCCCCACTCTTGCCGTTTACCGAAAATCGCTTGCACAAGTCCTCGGCAACGCCATATCGTTTGGATCGGCCGATACCAGAATGATTCCGACAGCGCCCACCAGAACAGCCGAGATACATCTGCCACTCGGTTGTATCTACCCATTCCCCATTCTTCAAGCAGTACCGCACCCATCGATAAAAATGAGCCGTACAAAATCATGGCGGCGAGCAGCAGCGCACTAAAAGCGATGTTGACGTCGCCGATCAACAAATGAACGACAAGGAACACATAACCAAACAATTCGACAACAGGACCGAGCAACTCGACGAACAGAAAATAAGGCATCGACACAAGTCCGATACGGCCATAACGCGGATTGAGCATCATACCGCGATGTCGCCATAGACTCTCGAACAAACCGCGATGCCAACGTATACGCTGTCGCTTCAAATACTTCAATTGCTCCGGCGCTTCCGTCCAGCACACAGGATCGGGAATATAGGCGATGTGCGCCTTGCTCTTCTTTTGGCGAATCAAGCGATGCAGCCGTACAATTAGCTCCATGTCTTCTCCGATCGTACCGGTCTCGTAGCCACCCGCTTCCAGCAGCCAATCTCTGCGAAAAACGCCGAACGCGCCGGAAACGATCAGCAGCATATTCATCTTGCTTAATCCGATACGTCCCATAAGGAATGCCCGAAAATATTCGATTACCTGCATGACAACGATAGTGTTGCGAGGTAATCGAACATCTTCACCAAGATATCCACGGTCGACGACGCTTCCGTTGGCGATGCCGACACTACCGCCGCAAGCAATGATTTCTTCTCCAGGCTTTGCTTCCACGATCGGCTTCATAATTTTCAGAAAAGCGTCTGGATCGAGCACCGTGTCACCGTCTAGCGAAACGACATACGGATAATGTGCAAGATTGATTCCCGTGTTCAACGCATCGGCCTTGCCCCCGTTCTCCTTGTCGGCCAACTTGAGGTTTGGATGTATGCGTGACTGGTATATGCCGCGAACCAGCTTCGTCTCTTTGTTTAGTCCTGACCAACGTACTTGATGCTGAACTTCGAACATATCAAACTCATTGATCATGTTCTGTTTCGTCGCGTCTTTGGAGCCGTCGTTCACGACGATGATCTCATAGGTTTCATAATTGATGCCAAGCAAAGAGCGGACACTATCGACGATGTTGAGCTCTTCATTATAAGCTGGCACAAGGATGGACAAGGGTGGACTGAAGGATGAGTTCAGGATTTCTTCGTTTTGAAAAGACAGGGAATTTGCTTTTGTACGAATCGTACGAATCGCGACGAAGAACAGTATTATGTAAAAGAGCATAACCATAAGGATGTAAATGACAATAACAACCGATCCAATAACTGAAGCCAAGGTGATCCATTCACTCCACGTTTCGTTCATAGCTTCTCCTTTCCAGCATCTCTTCCGCCGCCTCACGTGCATAACGATCGGCATGCATCGAAGCGATGCGTACGAGATGTGCATCGCCTTTCGAATAACGACCAATTGATTGAGCAGCTTCAATACGGACGGCATACCGATCGTCACCGATCATTTGTTCCAGAAGCTTTTGGTACTCCGCATTCCTTACCTCCCCCATCAACCGTGCGGCCATCAGCCGTTCCTCCCATGGATATTGACGCCAATCGGAATAACGAACATAATGAGCTTCCTCCGCTTCCTGACTCAAATACCCGAAACCCGCTGCCGCTTTTAGCGCACGAATGCGCAGTTCATCGGACGGCGAGCACAATAGGCGCTCAATCAGGGTAAGATAATGTTCCGTACGAATATTACGGGTCCGCAGTACATCGAGAAGGTTACGCTGCAACAAGTCATTCCCCATATCGAACCGATCAATCAGCTCCTCAAGCAGTTCCGTTCCTAGCGCCATCAACAATTGTCGGTAACGGTGATCGGATAACAACGGCAGCGGTCCGTGTACACCGATCAGCCAATCCAGCAACTTCTTGTCCTGGAATGCCGCTAACACCCGCAAAGCCGCAAACAACTCCTCTGGCTTAATCCGTTTGCCTTTCACAATAGCGGAAACTTCCTCATGAAGTCCTTTCATTCGAAACAAACCGACTTGAGCAAGAGTATGCAGCCGTACTTCTTCCTTACGGTCATTCAAACGGTTTCGATATAACGGTCCATACAACTCTTCAGCGAGATGATACACCCGCTCGTGTTCCGATTGCGTTCCCCCAACGCGAAGCCGGTGGGTCAAATACGCTTCAAGGGCGCGCCATTGCCACGGATGATGCGGTGAAATCCGACGCGACGTCTCTCCCATCGTCACATAGCGTTCGATCGGTGAATCCGGCATCGAAGCGATTGACGACCATACTGCTATCTTGTTTCGTCTTTTGTTAAACATCCATTTTCGGGTAAGCAAATAACAATAAAGGGCGAGAAGCAAACAGATCCAACAAATGCAAAATAGTAGGACGGCATTAAAGGCTGTTGAATCGTTCATCGGCTCCTCCCCTGCAAGAGACGCCGTATACGAGCTTCAAGCTCTGGCAGACGAAACGGTTTCGTGACGTAATCATCCGTGCCTGCCCGGATGGCCTGCGCGATTTCCGTCTCGTCGCCATTACCAGTCAGCATCAGAATGCGATATTTATCAGCCGGATAGTCTGTGCGTAAACGAGTTAGCACTTCCATACCATTCATACGCGGCATCATTCGGTCAAGAATGAGCAAGTACGCATGCTCTCCGTTATGCCATACATCCGAGAAGAAAGCTTCCCCGTCCGCAAATGTACGAATTTCCAGCCCTTCTCCTCCAACAACTTCCATATCGCGTAGGCGTCGCTCCAGCATGTTACGGATTAGCGGGTCGTCGTCGATGATAGCTACACGGCAAGCTCCTTTGCGCTGAATGCCTACAACTGTATGGGTATCGCTCAAGCGATTGCGAAGGCCGAGCTTCATATCCCTCATTGCTTCACCCAGTGCGGCAATGCAAGCATCAGGGTCATACGCCCCATCCAGAGTCGTGAAAACATAGGACAGCGACATGTTGACGGCATCCCCAGCGATCTCATATGTATGGGCGGTAAACAATTCCGACAACCGATTTAATCTCAGCGATATGGTTTCCACCGTGCCTTCTCTTCCGAGAAGTACGAAACGGTCCCGCTCCCATCGGACAAGCAGTTCGTCCGTCCGGATATGCGCTCTCAGCCACCCAGCGGTATGATGTAAATAACCGTCTGCCGCCGCATGGCCATATCGCTCGTTCAAGCTGCGAAATGCATCAATATCAAACTGCGCCGCCCAATACGACTTTCCTTCAGCAATTGCCTCCTGGCTGATTTGCTGCCACCGGATTCGTAAATATTGAGTATTATAAAGTCCAGTTAACTCGTCTGTCAGGATCATTCGGCTGATCGCTTGCTTCCGGCGCAGCTTGTTCAGGACGCGTACGACAAACTCATTAAGATCGAAGGGCTTGGAGATGAAGTCGTCCGCGCCCGACTGGTATGCCCTGATGCGTACATCTGTGTCGTTCTGAGCGCTTATTAGCAAGACAGGCACCATAAAGCGCTGTGACCTCTCCTGCAGAATGGTAAGTAAATCAAAACCGCTATGGCCTGGCATGACGACATCCAATACGATACAATCTGGCTTAAGCTCATAGAACCATTTGATCGCTTTATCCGGATAAGGTGTCGCCAGGACGATGCATCCCTCTTGTTCCAACCGCTCTTTTATCACTTGAAGAAAGGCCACATCGTCATCGATCAGCAGGACGAGCGGGCCAGGCACCTCGGAAATCATAACAGGAGCCAGGGGGTCGGCTTCCACAGTTGCTGCGGATTCCCGAAACGATTCCATAGCTCGATTAGAAATGTCCTGTTCGCCGAGTGTATCAGTTGCTTTTCTTAACGCCATAATTGATTGAATAAAGCGTTCAAATTCCGCCAATGTCCACAATTGCAAACCATCTTCTGTAAGATCAATTAACAACTGTTCGGCCGCTTCCGTCCATTCTTGCAAATCAATTGTAGCCGCTGTTCCTTTAATCCTATGCAGCAACCCGTAAAGGTCAGCTTCCAGAATCGGCTCGTTCGCCGAACGCCACGAAGCAATCGTTTCGTCGAATTGCCTAATAAACAGTAGCTGAAATTTCGTCATCTCACTCTTCCTTTTCTCGCTAGGTTATAGTCCATTCATTACTTATACATTATAAGCAAAAAATCATTTCAATCGCCATATCCACTGAACGAGAATTCTTTCTGTAGCTTCAAAGTTTACTCCTTGGATTATTCGTACGTTCGAAAGATCGGATATGTTTTAGGGCATAGCAGTTTTGGGGAATATTGGCTCTAAGGTTTCGTGGATATCTAATTAAAGGTCCTTAGCATGTTCGTTTAAGTTAAATTACAAACAGGAAGTTAAATATCAACGAGTTGGACCCCTACCAAACTAGCTTATAGGTTATTTTATTGCTGAAGAAATCTGCCCGTTATTTTAATAAACAAAAGAAGAGCTGCCGCGAAGCAAGACCCTCAACTTTACTTACCCGTTAGGTCAATCGTCAATTCTATAAATAACTATGTCATTTCGCATAACTGAACAAATTTTAAAGAATAAGGGATCCTCTGACTGCCGCTGCAGCCGGAGAATCCCTATTAAAGTAACGTGTCCTTTAGGCCGCTGGGTCAACCGCACAACTAAGCTGGAACGTAGGTCAACCTGATCACCTTCTCGCCAATTCGATCGCTTGCCACGAGGCGTAGCGGCGGCCGCGGACCGGCGAAGAACGGCTTACCGTGACCCAGCACGACTGGATGGAGATAGAGTCGATACTCATCAACTAGACCGAGCTCCGTTAGACTATGCGCCAACTCCGGCCCGGCAACTTCAATCTCTCCATCATGCTGTGCCTTCAGCTCATGTATCGCCGCTGCCAAGTCGCCCTCGATCAGAGAAGCATTCGGCCCGACGGACTTTAGCGTCCTCGACACCACCCACTTCGGCTTGCTTTGAAACGCCGCTGCGTATTCCCGTTGCGACGCATCCCATTCCAAAAGGTCTTCGTCCCAATAACGCATGCTCTCGTACATGCGGCGCCCGTATACGCAGCCCGCCAGGCTGCGCATGTCGTCGATGAAATGACGGAATAGCACGGGGTCAGGCATAGATCCTGTGAAGTCGACGAACCCGTCCAAAGACTGGTTCAATGCGAAAACGATCTTTCCCATACGGCTAACTCTCCTCCTTAGTTTTCTTGCACATTCATCATCAAGATTACACGTTCCATATGCAGCCTTCTTTATGTCTACATTTTATCATCCAACAGCATGTCCGGTTTCTCATGGATTGCTAATGTGCACAGTTCTGGCCTGACCGAATACAAATTCGGGTACGGAGGGAAGCATGAGGAAGAAGAATATCGCGCTCTTTGGACTCCCACGGAATGGCGGTTGCCATCAAATAGTAAACACCCGGCTTTATTCCTGGTCCCTTCTATCGCGCCATAAGCGCTTGAATGAGGCTCGATCTCTCGCCATACCCCGAGTCTGATTAGAGAATCCTTCACCGTATCAATATGCGGTAAAGAACGCCGAAATTCGGATGCCGTTACGACAACGCACTCCGAAAATCGAGTCGTAAAAGTGCCTAAGCTCATCTGACTGATCTCTAAGCCGATATCGCGAATGCTAAAGTCGGTGTGAATGAGCAAGTCCTTCCCCTTCTGTAGCCTCAGCGCTGACACATAATATAGCGGCGGCAGTCCGACCTGTTCTCTGAATAATCGCGAGAAGTGGTATGGACTTTAGGCCACATGCTTGGCCAAACGAGACAACGACAATTGGTCATCCAGATGCCGGTGGATGTAGGCGACGGCTTCGTCAATTTCCAAGATTCGCTTCGTCAACGTCGTGCCCCTCTCAAGCCCCCTATATCAACCCAATTTTTACATAATTTATTCTACGTGACTATGGAATAATCCTGCCCGATAGTTGAGAAAAGGCAACTGATCCAATAGGGTCGGCTGCCTCTTGTTGTTATCGAACTCTCGTTCGCCGTTAACGTAATGAACTCATTGACTTCGCCAGATTATTCATGTCATTTTTTTATGAAATAGAAACAATTTATTAAAGGTCAGCTTTTTGTTCTAGATTATGTATGATACAGGGCGTTGCTTCCTTAAAGTATTGAACCAATTTTTTCATTTGTTCCACAAAATCTTCACTATCGGGAGCGCCTATATTCACTGATGTTTTTTGACCGTTATAAACTTCATTGAATAATGGGATTTCACGATCGTATTTCTCATTAATATAATCTCTATGAAGTTCACTCATTGCAATTATTATATCGTACTCTTTAAAGTGTTTTTCATTAAAAAGCGTTCTTTTGAAGTCAGTGGTGTCTATATTCAATTCATTCATTATATTAAAGTGAATATTGGAATACTTGCTAACATCATTATTTGCTCTTATCCCTGCGGAAGCAACCTTAATTGAAGTCTTATTGCTTCTGCGGAGAAAATCTTTCATACAAAATTCAGCTATTACGCTTCGAGTAAAATTATCGGTACATACAAACATAATATTCATTAAATCAACTCCATTCCAATGACCATTTTATGGAATTATATCAAACGGAACAGGAAAATTACCATCTATTTTTTAGTTGATTATTCAATTAAACTATCCTTTAGTTTAATAGCAAAAAGAAACCCTCAGCTACGGGCTGAGGGTCTAAGTTTATATTATAAAAGGGTGCGTTGAACTAACGTTCCCCGTTTAGCGGAATGTTTAATTTTTCTCTAGTCCCAAAAATTAAAGATGACATCTCCGACGGTTTTAGGTTTCCAATGAAAAATCTGCCTTAATTCTGCTTAGTTCTGAACAGATGAAGCAAACCCTATGAAAGGATACGAACTGTTTAACAAAATAAAAGTGCTTTCGTCATGTAAACCCAGCTCTGCTTTATAGAAATTTTGTGATACATGTGGTTCTTCAAAGGAAAGGAACTTCCCGTTAGAATAGTTTGCCAAAGAGTAACAAAGTCTTTTGAAGTGTATAGAATCTACCTCTGGCACATCATCGACAAGAAATCCAGAGATGCCTCTCAGAAGGAACACTGCAGCCACTTACCTTCCTTACCTTCACAGTACAGATAATATGATTTTAACACATTTTGGAAGTATCCTGCCCCTTCACTGTTTAACTATAGTTCTCCGTTAGAGTAATAGCCCTCATCTGGCAATCAGATGGGGGCTATTTTTTAAACTTGCGACTAAGGCAGTGTGACCAGTCAGTTGTAGGAGTCCAAAGTACTCCTATTTATTACCGAAGGAGATTGGATTTCGCCAGTTCGATGACTTCGTTGCCTTGCCCGTTCAAAACGGCTTTCAGCATCCACATCGTAAATCCGCGAGCCTGCTCGAGGTTGATTTTCGGCGGCATCGCCAGCTCCTGACGATTGACGACTACGTCCAGCACTACCGGACCGCTGTGTTCGAGGGCTCGGCGAACGGCGCTTTCCAAGTCATTCGGATCCTCGACGCGAATTCCTTCGATTCCCATGACTTGAGCAAGTGCCGCAAAGTTTGGATTGTCGAGTTCCGTTCCGAATTCTAAAAAGCCAGCTGCTTTCATTTCCAATTCCACGAATCCAAGCGCGCCATTATTAAAGACAACGATCTTGATCGGGAGCTTATGCTGACGAAGGGTCAATAGATCTCCGAGCAGCATAGTGAGTCCCCCGTCCCCAGACAGCGATATGACCTGGCGTCCCGGTTGCGCAACCTGCGCCCCAATCGCCTGGGGCATGGCGTTCGCCATTGTCCCGTGGTTAAACGAGCCAAGTAGCCTTCTTTTTCCATTCATGCTCAAGTATCGGGCAGCCCACACAGTCGGCGTACCAACATCGCAAGTCAAAACGGCATCCTCATCTGCGAGATCGCTGATAACCTTCATGAGGAATTGCGGATGAATAGGAGCTCGACCAGGAGCTGCAAGGTTGTCCAGTTCCTCGCGGACTTTGGCATAATGTGCTGCAAAGTGCTGCAGGTGGTCAGGGGAGTGCAGTTCCATTAAAAGGGGTAACAGCATGTCGACCGTCGTCTTTACGTCTCCGCACACCCCGTATGCGAGCGGCGTTCGCCGGCCTAGTCGGGAGGAATCCAAATCAACCTGAAGGATGGTCGCTTCTTGCGGATAAAATTGCCGGTATGGAAAATCGGTACCCAGCATGAGTAAGACATCGCATTCCATCATGGCGTGGTATCCTGATGAATATCCGATGAGGCCGGTTAACCCGACGGAATACGGGTTGTCAAATTCCAGATATTCTTTTCCTCGCAGCGCTATGACCATCGGGGATTGCAGTTTCTCACACAGCTTCATGAGCGAATCATGAGCTCCCGAGCAGCCAGCACCGCACAGCAAGGTGATCCGCTTGCCTTTGTCTAAGTAGTCGGCAAGCGTCTTCAATTCGTCTGTAGAAGGGCAAACAATTGGTCGGGTGGAATGGATGACTCGTTCTGGAACCGGGCTTTCGTCGTATTCAAAAGCGGCTACATCACCAGGAAGAACTAAGACAGACACTCCCGACCTTGCCGTCGCGGTTTGCATCGCCATCGTAACCGCTCGAGGTATTTGCCTCGGTCCGGTTACGACTTCACAAAAGAAGCTACATTCCTGAAACAACATGTCCGGACGAGTCTCTTGAAAAAAGCCGCTGCCAATTTCACTGCTCGGAATATGAGCGGCAATCGCAAGTACTGGCACCCGATTTCGATGGCAATCGTACAAACCGTTAATGAGATGTAAATTACCAGGTCCGCTGCTACCCGCACAAACGGCGATTCCTCCGCTGAGGATGGCATCCGCGCCAGCCGCGAACGCTGCAACCTCTTCGTGGCGGACATGGATCCATTCTATTTTTCCGGAACGACGGATCGCATCGAGCAAGGCATTAAGCGAATCGCCGATAATGCCGTAAATTCGCTTCACGCCGGCGTTCAGAAGGGATTCCACGATGGAATCAGCTATTGTTCTTTTCAAGGGAATCTCTCCTTATTGTTTTTATTATTTTGCCATAAAATGAGCAGTATATTCTTGATTTCACTACGATCGGGTTTGTTGGGCTTTAATCTTAAATTAAGTAGTCACATTTCGGTAATTTCATACCTTCTTATAGGTATGCTGCCCGATAACGAAAAAACGGCTGCTACGCGGCAGCCGTTACTTCGTTATCGGTACTTTATCTAACTTTAACCTATTCGATCCGTTTGCGGTTTTCCATAAATCTAATATTTTGTTCAGACGCGGAATGAGGTCTTAGACGGATGGAAGAAATCCAACCCTTTTGATCCCGCACACTMGGCTGAGTTTAATAAATCACCACAGGATGCATAACAACAACTAGGTCTGCGACTGATATGTTACTCCACTAAAGTTCCTGTCGGACTTCAATCGGATGTCCTTCAGTAACTATAGATG
>NZ_JBFRGR010000060.1:0-22364 GCF_052115445.1 Paenibacillus sp. 2RAB27 | reverse complement strand
CTTAGTTCCGCTAAGAGCCTCTTGGGCTACTTTGATGCGTTGCTCATCATAAAGGATATTGCTTTTCATACATTTCATTCCCCCTCACCGATATTGTACCTTATTGCATATTGATGACTCCAATCCAATTAGGGGGCTTCAGAGGATTCGGCATATAGACCAAAAATTGAAGGGATTAGCTGTAGGAAATCCAGTTATTCGTTTAAAAAGACATTCCCCCTTCAAATTAGCGGGAGAAAATCCAGTTATTTGCACCAACCTCCCTCGGCGTGCGGATAGAGGCGCTCAGATGGCCTTAGGGTGGGATCACTTTCACTTTCACTTTCACTTTCACTTTCACTTTCACTCTTACTCTCACTAAACTACGCTACACTCTACTCTACTCTACTCCAGTTCCCCCTCTCCCCTCACGGCACGTCAACTAGCTTCACTTCACTTCACTTCACTTCACTTCACTTCACTTCACTTCACTTCACTTCACCTCTACTCTAATCTACTCAACTCACTTCATCTAACAGCTTCCCCCCACTTCACTTCCCCACTCTCATCCTCATCCCTCACCCACACGCTTAACTCCTCCCCCTCCAACAAACTAACAAAAAGTAATTTACTTACTTGACGCAGAAGAATCAAAAGCGTATCATTAGTTACATAAAGTAATTAAATATATTTAAGTACATTAAACATATAAAAGGAGATGTTTTTCCATGATTTCACCGATTTTTGTGGGGCACGGTTCACCGATGATGGCGCTGCAGGATACTGCTTGTACGCAATTTTTACTCGAGTACGGTAAAAAGCTGTCACCCAAAGCCATCGTTATTTTCACCGCGCATTGGGAAACCGAAGTACTTACCATTTCCTCCACAAATGATGTATATGAAACCATCTATGATTTCCGCGGCTTTCCTGATGAGCTTTTCCAATTAAAATACCCAGCCAAAGGGGATGCCACACTGGCACAATCGATCGCGGAGCGCTTTCAAGCGAATGGTATTCCTGTTCTGCTCGATAGTACACGCGGCCTAGACCACGGCTCATGGGTACCATTGTTACGGATGTTCCCTACACCTGAAGTTCCCGTCGTTCAAATTTCGGTGAATCCGTATTTGCCACCTGCCGAGCAGTACCGAATCGGCGAAGCTCTGCGTGGCCTGGATCAGGAAGACATCCTGATCATTGGCAGCGGCGCCACCGTGCATAACCTGCGCGCGTTGAACTGGAATGCGACCGAGCCGGATGCTTGGGCGGTCGCTTTTGACGATTGGCTTGCCGCCAATATGCAAGCTAAGAATCTAGATGCGTTGTTCAACTACGCCACGGAAGCCCCTAATGCGAAGATGGCCGTGCCGCGCCCTGAGCATTTCATCCCGCTCTACATCGCGATGGGGAGCGGTGATCCTGAGCGGCCAGTCCAGATCATCCACCGCAGCTACGAGGTTGGATCGCTGAGCTATTTGGCCGTTTCATTCTAAGTAGCGCTGCATGCATGACTACCCGCATGAAATTGGTTAGGTTGCACATGCTAACATAACCAATTTCAACAAACAGAGGTGCTCAGGCATTGACATGGACGACTCGCATCATTCAAATCTTATTGGCAGCAGCGTTTGTCATGTTCGGGATTTTGAAGCTGTCCACCCATGAGCTGCAAATGGAAGTCTTCACATCGACCTACGGGTACAGTGTAGGTTTCATGTATATCGTCGGCGCCGTCGAACTCGTCGCAGGAGCCGGGCTCATCATCGGCCTTTGGCACCCGCGGATTAGCCTGCTCTCCGCTGGTGTTATCGCCATGATTATGGCGAGCGCAATGCTGACCCATATCCGCTCCCACGAGGGGATGCGGACATCGATACCGCTGCTGATCTTCCTCGCGATGGCGATATTCCTCGTTATCCGAAGCTCGCGCGGACAGGAGCGAGCGAGGGCCTAAGCGGCGCCACCAAGTAAAAAAGCGTGCGAGCCTATGGCCCGCACGCTTTTAAATTCCCTTTAACCATCCCATAATTGCATCTACCGCTTCCTTATATCTCTGTCCTACAAGCACGCCAGTATGCGTGGTATGCCAAAGCCCTCTATACTCAGCACGAAGATGCTCCGCGGTCACCCTACCCCGGCGATCTTGACGGTTTCAGCCACCTTCTCACTCAAGATTCCTCCCATGCTAAATCCGATAAGAATCGGAGGAGCACAACACTCAGCAATAGCCTCATGAATATCCTCCAAATAATCCTCGAAAGTTATACGAGTCATATCTAGTTGCCTACTTTTATAGTGACTTCTCAAGTTCATGACATAGCATTCCCAACCTTCGTCGATGAAGTGAAGTATATACTTGCTCCACATCCAACTTCCTGTAAAGGCGCATGTATGAAAAGCAAAGGAGGCTTTTGTGTTTATATCAAACTATTCACGCAAAAAAATTTATAAGTTACTATAAATCTTTTTTAAAATATGAAGCAGCTCTTCTTTTTCATGATCAGAAATGTTCAAGTAAAACGCGTCTATCATCTCTTGGGATATCGATTCAAAGATTGGTTGCAAGTCACTGCCCTTTTCACCGACTCCGCACAAAAAAAGAGACCCACAGCAACGGGCCGCAGGTCTAAGGTATATATATTAAAAGGGGGTCGAATTTCATTATAGGCTCCGAACCTTAAAGCGAGATGAAATTCAGATGTCATTTGCGTGACAATTGATTCCTCATTTGTTACATCCTGCACCTATCCTATTTCCACGGCTTACTTCGCTTTGATTGGAATATAAATATCCATCTCCACTAGTTCATGCAGGTTCGCATGACAGCGCTCATCGTAGTATTCGAACTCGGCACTCCCCGCATGCTCGTACCCTGAATGAGGAAACCATTCCGTGAAAATCGTCTGCCACGTACTTTGAATCGAAGCCACAAACTGCTCTTGCTTCACCTTCGGTGTCGTGAATACAGCGTAATTCGCCTCTGGAAACTCGCGACATACCATATTTTCAGGAACGTCCTCGAAGCTCGTTGCCTCCATCCCAATGATGTAAGTCAAATCCCCGCTCTCCAAGTTGAAATCCGCACAAACTCCAATCTCAACGGGCACCCCTGTGTGAACACGGTTCGGAATATGTTGCCCTAACCCTTCTTGCATGTACGTCTGCCAGAACAACGGGATATCTCGGTGATTCTGCCCCTCCTTGCAGGAAGTCTTCAATTCATATCCAATTAGTTTAAAACTAGGTTTCGTTTTCAATGCGTAATCCATACGTATTCCTCCTAAATAGGGATTAAATTTCCGATCCAGCACATTCACTTTGGGATAGTTAGGCGGTCGTATGCCTTGCTTGCGATAGGCAAGCGGCGTACGTTCAAACACCTTTTTGAATGCCCTAGAGAAATTCTCCGGGGACCCAAAGCCATTGTCGAGGGCGATATCGATCAACTTCTGTTCGGTGTGTGCGATTTGAAAAGCGGCTCTCGCTAATCTCCTTTTGCGCACATACTCCATCACCGCGTCGCCTACCATCGTTTGAAAAACCCGATGAAAATGAAAGGCAGAGAAACAGGCGACCTCGGCTAAGCATTCAACAGACAGCGGACCCGACAGATGCTCCTCAATATGATCCAGCGTCCTCTGAATCCGCGTCTCATAATTGGTGTCCATCGTCTGCCCCCTTCAACTTCCTAACCTCAGTTTACGTCATTCGGAACTACGCTTCTTGATATTTCTTGCTCCTTATTTCCAACTTCCTTTGGAAGCAACGGAATACGTCTTGTATTGATTCTTCCCCTTAATTTCAAGAAGATTCAACTGCAGGCCGTAGGCACAACCGCCATCGATCCCGATTTTGTCCGTATCAAACCACACTTCCGCTTTCCCATGAATATCCTTCGTCGTCGTATGTCCAAATACAACAATCTTCTTCACAACTGTTTTCTGTTGCACAAACGGTGCACGAATCCAAATAAAGTCCCGCTCCGGCTGTGTTTTCCAATCTACATAAGCGGGATTCAGCCCGGCATGGACAAAAATATGCGTGTCATTCTCGTAATAAAGCGGCAGCTCACGTAAAAAGGCCAGATGCTCACTGCAATTCGCCCGAATGCGTTCTTTTGCTGTTTTCAAGTCAAAGTCCCTGACTCCGCCAAAACTTTGGAACGTCTGGATGCCCCCATGCTCAAAAAACTTCATTTCCGTCAAGTCATCGGTACCGCCCATCACTTCCAAAAAGCGCTGATCATGATTCCCTTTGAGCGCAATTGCACCCTTCTCACGCACCAGGAACATCACATGCTCCACAGTCTCCCGACTTGCTGGCCCGCGGTCTACATAGTCTCCTAGCAAAATAAGCTGGTCCTCGTCCGCATTAAACTTTGCTTTATCTAGTAATTCCTTAAATTCATCCGCACAGCCGTGGATATCGCTGACAGCTAGCAATCGTTTCATAGACGGTTCCCCCTGATGTTCTCTCTTGTCAAACTCCCATGTATATGAAGCTTATTTTAGCATATTTCGTCACTTGCGAGCTTCCTTAATTATGGAAATCCTTGTGGAAGCAGGAAAAAGGACGCCCTGAGCGGACGTCCTGCAACTAGAAATTAATTGATAAATTGAACAAATTGTAAGAATCTCTTCAGCATGACCGCGGCTTCCGCTCTAGTCGCTGAAGCTGCCGGGACAAATTCCGTTTCGGTTACGCCGTTTACAATACCAGCGCTTACCGCCTCAGCTACGGCATTTTGGGACCACGTACTCAAGCTCTTACTATCCGTAAATTTGACTAATTGCTTAAGGTCAACAGCAACTGATTTCCCGGCAAATGTCATCGCTCGCGTGATCATGACCGCCATCTGCTCTCTCGTGATTCTTTCATTCGGTCTGAATGTGTTATCTTCAAAGCCCTCAATTAATCCAGCTTTTGCCGATGCGCCTGCCGTCCCCGCAAACCAACTGTTAGCAGGTACATCCGTGAAACGTGTTGATCCCTCTTCTTTTAAGCCAAGTGATCTAACCAGTAGGGCCGCAAATTCGGCACGCGTAACGTGATTGTTAGGTCCAAAAGTCGTTTCCGAAGTACCCTTGATCACTAATTTGGAAGCCAACAATTCGATCTCATTCTTCGCCCAATGTCCTTTTACGTCATCGAAAGTCTTCGAAGATTGAACAACGGTGTAGATACTGTTACCCTGACGTTTGATTGTAACCTCTGCCTTGCCATTTACGGTTGTTACTACCGCTGGAACGAAAGACATCTCTCCGGTTTCCGGGTTGAACAATACCGCAGTTAGTTGATTGGCATCTACTGTTTTAACCAACGTAATCGTTCTTGGCACGTACGTATTCCCGAAATTGTCTACCGTTACAGTCTTCCCATTGGCTTCCGCGGTAATCGTGAAATCAACTGCGCCAGAAAGCAGCGTTAATCCAGCTTGTTTCGCCTTAGCGTTAATTAGTTCAGCCGTAGGGCCCGTTACTTTTTCAATCGTGATATTAATTTTCACGTTGCTTTCATCAGTACCAAGCGCTGTCGCTATATTCGCAAGTTCCAACGATTTGGCAGGGAGATCGTAAGTAACCTCATTACTTTTAATGGACAACACTGCATCTGGCGCGTTTTTCAGACCTGCCGATAAGGCGTTAGCATCCATCTGAACTTTAGCAGTCCCTTCCGTGCTATTGACATCAATCGTAATCTTTTGCTTGTTGGATTCATTCAATTTGAGTGCATCAAATGCTTTCCCCAATGTGCCGCCATCTACCGTAACGACCGCAACAATTTTCCCATTAATCGTTTGATTCACTGGGGCGATTGATACTTGTACGCCGCCATCAATGATTGTTGGAGCAGCTGGTGCTGAACCCCCAGAACCTCCAGGTGAATTATCAGTCGATGCTTGAGGTGCAATAAATTGAAGGAAGCTTCCTCTAATTATGTTTCCTTCTGCATTTCTTTGATATGGCAGGGATGCTGTCAAACTTACAAAATTAGCATTTGAAAGGGATACACCTGATCGATTAGCTGAGACTGTACCATTAAACATATAGTTATTGTCTGATTTTAGTTCTGCTGGAAAACTGTCTTTAGAAGCATAATCCTTTTGATAGGATACAAATCCACTTAGGCTAAAGTAGGATGGTTTATCTGCATACGGTTGGAAGTATAAGTTTCCTCTCGCATTGTTAAAGCCAATATTGTTTTCAGCTATAACGCCTGGATTGCTATTATTCGTAAATCCATATGCACCGTTGCCAAATGCCATGCTGTTACGGATGATATGGTTGACACGAATGCCTTCACCACCCAGTTTAAAGCCGTTTTTATCACCATCGCCTACACGATTGTTCGTCAAAGTACCATTGTTATAAGCGATACTGTCTTCAATGATCACGGCGCCAATAGCACCTGTACCTGCTTTCGTGTATAAATCCCAACCGTCATCAATATTGTTATGGGCAATGTCACCTCTGAAAATATTGCCTGTGCCCGATGTTAATTTGGCAGCAAAGCCATCCGCATTGTTATTCGAGGGATCCACATTATCAAACGATTCACAATTTAGAATGAGATTGTTGGAAGGCCACAGCGATTTATTGGACTCCGTCACATCTGTGCGGCTTATTTGGAGGCCTGTATCTCCATTGTCATAAAATCTGCTGCTTTCCACGATATTGTTGCTGCCGCCAACTGTAAAGCCTTTGGTATTTGCTGCTGACCGAGTAAAATCAATACCCTTTACTTGCCAGTAATTACCACTCAGCACAACGCCTTCTGATCTTTTGTCAAAATCGATAATAGGCTTGGCACCTGGGGCCGCGACCAAATATTTCATCGCATCCACCCTACCGTCATTGCCTTTCTTGATATCCAGTTTAGCGGTGCGTACATATCGTCCATCCTGCAGGATGATTTTTTGACCGGCCAGAACATAATCAATCGCAGTGTCCAAATCAAGCGGGCTATCGATGGTACCTGTTCCGCTACTAGTCGCTGTTATCGATACATAGATGTCACCGTTATCTACATAAGTTTTCATATCGACCGTATGATTTTTGACGATTTTATTATAGCTAGTCAGATACTGCGTATCGTCTGGCACGAAAGTTGCTGTAAAGTTGGTATACGTATTTGCAGTAACCGTGCTATTTATAGAAACCAGCTTACCCGCTTCCATAACTGCATTTTGTTCGATGACGTTGGGTCCTTGTTTAATCGTAACTTTCCCGTTCACATTGGATAACAAGCCTAAGGTATATGCAGTTACAGAAGTTCGTGTTAGACCTACAAAGTTAACATCGGGCACGACAGGCTGTGGAGATGGTGCTTGCATAGGTGTATCCGTATCCGCAGAGGTAACTTTCAGCTCCATATTGCTTACTACAATCGTTGCAAGTCTAGCCGTATAGAAACCTACATACATCTTAACGCCATCTTGAATTGTCATAATATCCGGTGCATAGATTTCAGCACTTGTCCCGTTATTTAATCTGCCAGTGAATCCGTTGTTCGATTTGATTAACGTGAGCTTATAATTGGTTGCCGTATTGCTTGCCGCAGGTCTAACCGAGCTGAGCATACTGCTTTGAATACCTTTACTGCCTGCCCCATCCGGCGTAGTAACACCTGTTCTAACGAACAATTGTGTACCATTTGGCAAAGTCGTTCCTCCGCTGTAACCACCAATTGCCGCAATGTTGGACGCAAATACCGTAGAATCACCCTGCGTACCGATAGCATCTCTAGCCATAATTCCGAACGATTCTTGACCATCCTGTGGCTCTTTGGCATACGCTTCAACCTTGATATCTGCCGACAATTCAAAGTTATCCTTCCTTGCATCCAACTCCGTGTAGTAGAAAGTTATGCCGTCATGGTCGCCGGTCACTTTACCGCCGCCTTCCAGCGCTTCAAGCTTTACCGAACCATTTGCGTTTACCGTTACTTTATTATTCGTACTCGATGTGGATTGTCCAAAACGAATCGATTTCCACTCATACGTTTTATTCTCAACTACTGTTACTTTAAGGATGGTCTGAGGGATTGCAGCATTATTCGGAACGATAACGATGTCGTACACGCCTGGTGTCGTTTTATCGAAAGCGTTGGTATTAACCGTATACTGAGCATCTGGCAGTTCCTCTAGCTTACTGCTGTAAACCGCCGATACAACCATACCTGCTTTATCAAAATCTTCACCAATCGCATACGTCGTTCTAGGATATATCGTTACTTGGCTGCCAATGATTTCTTGTGGCCAAACAGTAATCGTAAATGGAGCTGTCGGTGTCCCTTTACTAGTAGAGACCTGTAATGTCTTCGTGCCTGCTGTACTCATGTCTGCAGGAGTAATGGCAAATTCGCTTCTCAAAAGCTTTACTTCCGTATTATCACTATACTTTGCGTACACAGCTACGCCGTCTTGAACGAATTTGTCCCCGACAAAGTATTCCGTCTTTAAAGGCAACTCTCTAACTTCTAGACCTGTCAATTGCGCATTGTTAACCGACACATTAAGCGTGGTATAGGTAGACGAAGTGACGGTGGAACTCACTGTTACCGTTTTAGTGCCAGGTGTTGCAGTTGGTTTGAATGTATATGTTGCATTCGTTACACTTACATCAGCTTCTGGAGAAATAGATAATGTATACTGACTACTTGCCATCTCTACCCAATTACTACCATAATTGTATTGTCCTAACACGGTCAGACCCTGAGGTTCAAAGGCTTCACCAGGGTAATAGTCCGTCTTGGCAGGCTGATATTTAATGTCTATCCCGGTTACGATTAAAGGCTGAAAGGTTAACGGAATAGATGCCGTTTTCCCGTTAAAATTTACAGTAATGAAACTCGGTTCCGCTTTCGTATTATTAAATCCAGAGACAATATAGTCGCTCGTCGACAGCTCTTTCTCAACATTCCCCTCATAGACAGCCGTAACTTTTAATCCTGTTAAATCAAGGCTGTCACTAACGTAATAATCTTTTTTCATGGCGTCAGCATCCACTTTTAGGCTAAGAGGGGCTCTTGTGTCCTTGGTGAAGGTTACATCACGGTAGGTAACCGTTGTGTTCCTGGACGAATAGAGACCTGCGTAAGCAATATCTCCTGTAAAATCATTAATGACCTTCGTTTCGTTGCCAATTCTCAACGCATAAGCATTTCCTGATTTTTTGATACTTATCTCATATTCAATCCCTTGGTTGGGTGGAGTAGCGGTATATGTAGCGATTTTTTTCGTAGGATTAGATGTATTATTGAATGTTCCTTGTTTGTAGAAAGCTTCCATTTTTTGATCTAGTGCGCCCAATGCGATGTAATCACCTGTATATCCCGATTGCGTTTTATTGTCGGTCATAACATTACTGCGCATCATGATACCGAATGAAATTTGGCTATTGGCCGCCCCCCAAGCATCTACAGTCGCTTTAGCCGACAATTCAAAGTTCTCATTGGGATTAATGTCTCTAAAATAATAAGCAATCCCTTCCGATGGGTTGGAGCTACTCGAACCAGTGGCAATTTTCCCCTTGTTGCTATTGACACCTATTGTAACGCTTTTATCCGCCTTTTCACTGATGCTAAAATTGGTCGATGTCGGATCTCCCCCAAGATCACCGAACACTCTTCCCTTCCAGTCACTTTCGCTTGGAATAGAAACCATAGGTAGTGGATCCGCTGCAAGCGCAGTAATCGGAAGCATCGAACACATTAGAATTACTGTCATTAGGAAAGCCAATAAACGTTTTTGTTTTTTCAAGTCACATATCTCCTTTGAATTGGATTGCGAGAAGTGCTGATTCTGTGTCGTTGGGTCTAAGGTGTATGTATCTTGTAGTAGAACTTACGAGGAATTTTCTTGTATGCGCTTTCATTCCAAAGTGAAATAATATCGTTCACCACAGTATCTCGGATAGAAGGACGCCATCCAGCGCCCTTTCACTCCAAATCTCACGTTCGAGAACGAACCGTCTCTTTCTCTTCTTCCAGATAGCCAGTCTCCGTCGATTGCCTTCCAGAGAAGAACACATCCTCCGAACGAGTCACACGCGCAACCGGCGTCGCGGCATGTTTCCCCTTCATCGTAAGCGAATGAACATCGACGCCACGCGCATCTTCCAAACGAAGAGCAGGACCCTGACGCGTTTCGATACGCACATGATGAAGCTCCAAATCCGCCACATGCTTGCACAGCATGCCGTCGCCAGCCATGATTAACTTCTCGCGCACCATGTCCGGCTCATCTCCCTGCTCTGCAGGGTCCGTCGTCATCTCGATGTGTACATGCGATAACTGCACGTCACGAATCGGCATTTCTGGCAGTCCATAGAGGAAGCCAGCAGCAGCACGAGTCCGCTTCGCGGTTACTTGATGTATCCGAATATGTTCAATCACAGGTGTGCATTCCGTTACGGGAACGGCATCTGGGCTGCTGATCATTGGGTCGCTTTCGTCAACGCCGTGCCGATAGAACGAGTTAATCGTTATCGGACAGAACACATCTTCCATATAAATATTGCTGACCAAAATATTCTTGATGTACCCACCGCGGGCACGGTTCGTTTTCATCCGTATGCCACGATCAGTCCCTGTGAAAATACAATTGGAAATAACCACATTCCGAATACCGCCAGCCATCTCGCTGCCGAGCACGACACCGCCATGTCCTCTCAACATCGTACAGTTGGTAATTACGATATTCTCGGAAGGCTTGCCCACCCGTCGGCCATCTTCATCGATGCCGGATTTGATGCACAAACAATCATCGCCAACATCGAAGAAGCAATCGGAAATACGTACATTTTGGCAAGAGTCGATATCCAGTCCATCGCCATTAGGCGTATCATTTGGGTTCTTAATCGAAACCCCGTGAAGCTGAACATCCGAGCAATAGACGAGATGTGTATTCCAGAAAGGGGAGTTCTGCAAGGTTATGCCTTCGAGCCTAACGCCTTCACAATCCATCAATTGCAGCAGCGGCGGCCTTAGAAATTGGGAGGCCCACTCCACAATATTGCTCTTCACCGTTTCCAGCAAAGCCCGATTCTTCACCTTGAGGTCTTGCGTTTGCGCCGTATCCACTGTACCGCCATTGCGAATCTCACGATACGCTTGCCACCAAGATCTGCCTTGCCCATCAATGATGCCATCACCTTTGATCGATACCTTCTTCAAGCCTCTCCCATAAATGAGCGGGGAGTACCCGTAGCATTCGTAGCCTGACCAGCGCGTCTGTACGAGGGGGTACTTGTCGAACTCGCTGGTAAACATCAGCTTCGAGCCCGTCTCAAGCTCCAACGTCATGTAACTGCGCAGCTCAATCCTGCCCGTGAGATACGTACCCGCTGGGACGAATACCGTTCCGCCGCCATGTAGCGTGCAGGCTTCAATTGCTGCCGCGATCGCTTGCGTGTTGTCGGTTTCGCCATCACCAACAGCGCCGAACGTCGTTATGTTATATATCGCCATAGGTCGCTCCTTCGGATCCTTACTTGTTCAATGCTTCAACTTCAACGCACGCGATGACAAAAGCTCCCACACCATGCAGATCATTCTCACTCGTTGGACGCGTTACTTAGTTCTCATAGTCACCCGCAGATGTTCCAATACAAATCAGCGGCAAAATAACTCTTCCTTGCTCATCAAATTTCAATGTGCGCAGTAAGCCTTCATACCCTTTTACCGCTGCTGCCGCACATTCATGGTCAACAACCCCAAGATTCACGGCTTTGGCGATCGTGTAGACGAACAGACTTGTACAGGAGCTTTCCAGCCAGTTATCCGGCTGATCGCCTTTGTTGATCACCTGATACCAGAGGCCGCTTTCTGCATCCTGGTAGCGGATCAACGCATGCACGAAGTCGTGCAGCGAGCTGACTAGCGCTGCGCGCCCAGGCTCGTCTGCCGGCAACCCGTCGAGGAACTGCGAGACGGCTAGGCCGTACCAGCCAAGTGAACGCCCCCAGAATTCCGGCGAGCAGCCGGTTTCGGGGTTCGCCTTTCAATTGTTTTCCAACACGTTGAACATCGGCCCTTTGGTCAGAGGTGGCGCTTTCTTACCAGCTAACTGATAACAAACCGAACGAATCAACAATGCCTGTGTGCCAGCGTTCATATCGCCTTCCACTTCGCCACCCCCGATATGGACTGCCTTCGGCATGCCGGGGTAGTATTCGCCCTCCTTCACTTGCGCCACGTTAGGCGCTGTTGGCGAGTGGGCTAGTTCACGAGAAAAACCGCCGTCTGCACGAAGCAGGCGCTTCATATTCGATAATGTAATCGCGATGATCTCTTGCAAATCTTCTGCCGGAATGGGTAGTTTCATATACGACAATAAGTGAATCGGATTACGTATATAGCACATATCCACCGCTTCCTCATGCCTGAGGGTATAGAGGATACTTTGGTAAATTCTTTCTTCTCTTGGCAGCGGCACGTTAAAATGGTCATAGAATATGTGCAGCTTGAACGTGCCTGAGATCCGCACATAATAGGACCCTTCCCCCCATAAACCGGTTAAAGGATCCTGTTTATTGGCGAAGAAATCGAATGCGGTTTGAGCAAACTCAACTCTGCGATTCTCTGGCTCCACTTGCTTCACATACACGTTTGAAGTGGAAAGTCGATCACAGCCTCGCCAGCTGTTCGTTAATTCAACCGACTTCAGCCAAGTGTGGTAGTCTTCTGGCGAAGACATGTACGATGGCGCTTGCTGCGCCTCGTAAGGCAGTGCATGAAGCAGCTGCCCGCCAAGCTTGCGCAACGCATTCAAACTATAAGAGATCGCGCGGGCAACCATCACTTCATCTTCACGCATCAATGGATTATCATCATAGAAGTAGCCGGACGATGCCTCTTGCTTGCTTTGAAAGAAGCGGATACACCTGCGCTTCATGTCTGCGGACAGAGCATCTAGCCAATCGCAGCGTTCCAGAATGTTCAACGCTTGCGCGGTTGATTCAATGTCTGGAGCGCCGCCCAGCATTCTGGAGCTTGCGGCGTAGTAGAACCCGCCACTTTCCGCATCCATTTGTCCGCTAAGCCACGCTCCAAAACCATCAAACAATTGATCCATTTCGACAAGTAATTTACTGATCTCTGTACTTTGATTTTGCTCTTGCTTCATATCTTGTCGATCTTGTCTCTGATTTTCCCTACCTGTCATGCGCATTTCCTCACCTACGTGTTGTGATGTCAAATCCATTCACCGACTATCCCTTAATGGATCCAATCATGGCACCCTTAGCAAAATGCTTCTGCAAGAACGGATACACTAATAGAATCGGAAGGGTCGCCACGACGATAACTGCCATTTTGATCGACTGGGCTGGTGGTGGTGCCACGCTGTCCAAGTCTGAGCTTACGTCCATACCGCTGGCAAGGACGACAATTTGGCGAAGCAAAACCTGAATCGGCCATTTGGCACTTTCATTGATATAGAGAATCGCACTCATATACGTGTTCCAGTACGTTACCGCGTAGAACAATGAAATCGTTGCAATCGCTGGCATCGACAATGGCAGTACGATACGGAACAAGATACCGAAGTCGCTGCAGCCATCAATTTTTGCCGACTCCTCCAGTCCTTCAGGGATGTTCTGGAAGAAGTTTTTCAAAATAATTAAGTTAAACGCACTGATCGCTGTTGGCAGAATTAACGCCGCATAGGTGTCGATCATGCCAAGCTCCTTCACAACTAGGAACGTCGGGATCAACCCGCCGTGGAACAACATCGTGAATACAACGAGGAACATGATCACTTTACGTCCATCCACATCTCTGCGTGCCAAGCCGTAAGCCATCAACGCTGTGATGAACATACTAATCACTGTGCCGATAGCCGTCGTCCCAATCGAGACCGCCATCGCTTTAAATATCGTATTCGTCGAAAATATAAATCGATAAGCCTCGATACTCCAATCCGTCGGAATGAGGACGAATTTCTTCGCCGCCATTTCCGCACTCGTCGTGAAGGAACCTGCCACCACGTGCACGAAGGGGATGATCGTAACCAATCCGATAATGGTTAATAACAAATAGTTGATGATACCGAACGTTCTGCCGGCAATTGTTTTATCTTCTACCACGACTTTCAACCTCCTAGCTGCTTACACTCTACACAAGCCTAGTAAACGCCTTCTTCGCCCATTTTCTTCGCAATCCGATTCACAATCATCACCAGAACAAGTCCAATAAAGGATTTGAACAAACCAATGGCTGCGCTATAGCTGAATTGCCCTTGTTTCAAACCTGCTGTATATACATAAGTATCAATGATCTCAGCAACTTCTCGGTTCATGGAGTTAAGAAGCAAATACACATGTTCAAAACCGAGCTCGAGAACCGCACCAATTTTCAAAATTAGTAAAACAATAATGACACTTCGGATCGCCGGCAGCGTAATGTGCCACACTTGTCTAAGACGTCCTGCGCCATCCATACGAGCAGCTTCATACAATCCGGGGTCAATGGAGGCAATCGCCGCCAAATAAATGATCGTTCCCCAACCTGCTTCACGCCAAATCACTTGCAGAATATAAATCGGTCGGAACCATTCTGGAGCAAGTAAGAAATTCACCTTTTCAAAGCCGAAATACGTAATCATCTCATTAATAACGCCGCCGTCCATAGTCAGCATAACGAAACTGATGGAGACGATAATGACCCAAGACATAAAGTGAGGCAGGTACACGATTGTTTGAAACACTTTCTTGAAGAGATCCCCTCTAACTTCATTCAGCATGAGCGCCAAGATGATGGGAATGGGGAAATAGAACAAGAGATTCATAACGAACAAGATTAACGTATTGCTCAAAATATTTAAGAAGTCCGGCTCTGTAAACAATCGCTGAAAATGCTCGAGACYGACCCATTCACTCCCCGTAATTCCTTTGAAAGGCTTGTAGTTCTGGAAGGAAATGATCAATCCATACATCGGGATGTATTTGAAAACGATAAAATACAAAATCCCCGGCAGCAACATGACATAAATCCATTTGTTTTTCCACAGACGCCTGCTCAGTTCACTGCTCGACTTCCTTGCAACAACACTTTGCGAAACATTCACTTCTTGCATAGGACTTCTTCCTTTCCTTAAAAGGAGAAGACTGCCGCGGTGCAAGCAGCCCTCTCGCCTTGACTAGTCAGACACTGTGTTGCTGAATTACTTTTTAAGTGCGTTGTATTCTTCGATGATTTTGCTGCCGCCACGACTTTTCCAATCATCAATCGCTTTATCAAATCCAGCTTTATCCAGTGTTCCGTAAATGTATTTGTTCGTTGCATCCGTGATAACAGCTTGCAATTGAACACCTTTTTCAAGGTTTGTTTTGGAATCTAGCGCTGCAACTGGATCTTGAACAGCGAACTTCAGGTTCGCGATTTTCAATTCATCTGCTTTACCTTGTGCTGGGATCGTTGGAATACCCAAGAATCGGCCAGACGTATCTTCATCACCAATCGCTGCATCTGTGAATGGTTTTACTTCGCGTGTCCATTTTTCTTCATCCAGCTTCTTCGCTTTGTTATCGGTTACGCTGTAGTTCACATCTTTAATGCCCCAGTTCGCCATGTTCGCTACTTCTGGTGTCATCATTTTGTCGAAGTAAGCTAATACTTTACGAAGATCTGCTTCTGTTTTGTTCGCGGATTTCGGGAACAGCACGACGTTTGCATAGCCAGGCAGTGCCCATGCTGCGAATTTGCCGTCAGGTCCAGCTACCATACTGTGCACATCGACTACGGCTGTCGGTACGTTTTTGACCAAGTCTTTGTTCAATGTGGAAACGTCCGTCATCGCTCCGATGTACATACCTGCTGTTCCGCTTGTGAACAGTTTTTGTTGATCTGTTTTACTTGTAGCAGCGAAATCTTTGTTGATGTAGCCGCCATCACGCATTTTTTTGAAATAATCCATCGTCGCTACATATTGTGGGAACATGAATTCCGGAGCTAGCTTGCCATCTTTAGTTCCCCAGTTATTCGGCGTGCCCTGCCAAGCAGCAACGGTTTTGAATGCGCCATAGATCAGATCGTTACGATCGGTTAGACCGATGGTGTCTTTTTTACCATTTCCGTCAGGATCGTTTTCCGTAAACGCTTTCGCCATAGCGAACAATTCATCTAGATTAGCAGGAGCTTTCAAACCCAACTTGTCTGCCCAGTCCTTACGGTAGATGAGACCTTGACGAGCAATGTCTACGCCGCGGTACAAGGTATACAATTTGCCATCCACTTTCGTATTGTCATTCGTTGTGGATTTCAATTTGCTAAGGTTAGGGAAGTCTTTCAATAGCGGCCCGATCTCCCAGAATTGACCATCACGGATCGCGGATTTCATTTGAATGAAGGTTGCTTGGTTTTTCAAATACGTTACTTGTGGCAGTGCTCCTGTTGCAAACGTCGTATTCAACTTCTCCTCATACGTGTCTGCTGGGAAGAATTGATACGTCAGCTTCGTGTTCGTCAGCTTCTCTAGTTCTTTTATAATGGTATCTGGTGGCGTTTGTGCCGTATTGAGTGGTGCCATGATGGTAATCGCTGTCGGTGTATTGTCTGTCGGCTTCGGTGCTGTTGTTGTCGTTGCTGCCGTTGTTGATGCAGGCGTTTCTTTATCTCCGCATGCTGCCAAAGCAAAGCTGGAAACGAGTAGTACGCTTAGTGGAATCGTAACTAGATTTCTCTTCATATCGGTTTGACCTCCGTGAAAATGTGGTGTGCTACAACTCACACATTACACGGTTCGTGGTGGGTGCCGAAACAATCATTTGCTCATATAACCCACGTCTGACGCGGGATGTGAGATGATGATTATCGGGAGGGGAGATGATTATTGAGGAGGCCTTTAAGGCTGCGGGATTGAGTCTTTAGGCCTAAACGGACAAAAGAAAAAGCCTACCGATTGGTAGACTCGTTATGATATATTTATTAAGTACAATCTCAACTTGTGTGCGGCTCCCTCCGGAAAGGAGGTTGATGCCATGGAAACTTTCCAAACGATAATCGTTATGCTCGCGTTCGGTACGTTTATACTGGCGCTTCTAACATATATCGAAAAACGAAAGTAACCCACTCAGGCTGACTACCTAACCAGTGGGTTACACCTTGCTTATACCTTGGAGGTTGCCCACCAGATTATTGTGCAGGAGACGTGTTGGTAGCACGTCTCTTTTCTATTTATAATCTTATCACGCCTGTTTTATACTAGCAACTTAACTTGTTGCTCTTGACCACTTATCTCAACCAGATTTAGGTGTTTAACTGGAAAACCTCCATCTAAATCCACCGAAACGCGCCCAATTTCTGATTTAGATGGATTTCCTCCATCTAATTTTAAGCTAAATTACTCTTATGGCCAATAGTAGCTCAAATTAACTACCTATTTTCCATCTAATCGCATTTTCCAATGAAATCCGCCAAAATTAGCTGTAGGAAATCCAGTTATTCGCACGATGTCCCAGAGTTTGCAGGTGCGAGACCCAACTACCCCTTTTTCGCAAATGCCTCATTATACTCCGTTATCATCTGATTCCCGCCGCCGCGCTTCCAACGCTCAATTTCTTGTTGAAAAGCCGCTTTATCCAGCTTGCCCAGGATATAATTGTACGTCGCATCGGAGATGATTTTGTACAACTCGACGCCACGTTCGTCGTAGGTCTTCGACTCCATGCCTAATGTCGGATCCTTGACGACATATTTCTCATTATCCAAGCTAAGCGTATCGGCCAGCTGGGACAAAGATTCACTTTCCACAACGGGAATGACGTTCGGGTTGTTCAGATCGGCGATCATCAGCGCATACAACGCGTTGACTTCATTGACACGAATCTTCGACGTCTCTTCGGAGAGCTGGATTTGCCCATTTTTAACCGTATAATGCCGTCCCTCTAGGCCGTACTTCATGAGATTGGCGACATCTTTATCCATCGTCCGATCAAAAAACTGCAGCATCTGCTTCAGTTCCGCCTCGGTTCTTATAGCCTTTTTCGAAAAGAGATATAACGCACTATAGTTCGGAATGGACCAAATATGAAACCCTTGCGGCCCTTCAATATGATTCACCAACGTCAGTCTTGCCTCCGGATTCACTAACTGCGCCTCATCGGAAAGACGCTGCACATCCTGCATACTGCCAATGTACACGCCAGCCGTGCCGCGAATCAGCTTATCTCGCTGTACTTCCTTACTCGTTACGGCAAAATCCGAATTAATCAGCTTCTCATCATAGAGCTTCTTCATGAAATTCATTGCATCGACGTAAGACTGCGTTTCAAACTCCGGTACAAGCTTACCTCCGGAAACACCCCAATTATTCGGTGTCCCAAAATAGGAACTGAGCGTCTTAAAGGAACCGAACACCAAATCATTGCGGTCCGTTAATCCGATCGTATCGTTCTTCCCGTCGCGATCAGGATCGCCATATGTGAACGCTTTTAAAACCTCATAAAGCTCATTTAAATTCGTTGGCTTTTTCAGCTTAAGATTATTCAGCCAATCCTCACGAATAATAATGCCTTGCCGAGAGGACGGGCGCTCGGTATATAAGCCATAGATTTTGCCATCGACAGCCGCTTGTCCCAAAATCTCTTTATTCAGCTTTTTTAAATTCGGATACGCATCCAAATACGGCCCAATATCCCAGAATGCGCCGGAACGGATCGAATTTTTCATCAGCATGTAATCCGTATATTTCACGTAGGTTGCCTTTTTCAACGAGTTCGTCGTAAGGGCCGTATTCATTTTATCCGTGTAGATGCCATCCGGAACCCAATTCAATTCCAGCTTCGTTTGCGTCTTATTCTCAATCGCTTGGACAAGCTCAGGTATGGGCGGATGCGGAAAATGAAGAGGTGCCATAATAGAAATAACAGGCCCTGCGCCTTTATCATTTTCTGCTTTTGGCGTGTTGTCGCTCTGACAGGCACTGATCAACATGATGACAATAAGAACGATACTCATTCGTCCTGTCCACTTAAACCGCTGGCCAACTATTCCACTTCTCATGCTAACTCCTCCTTGCAACAGCTGTGTTTTGGGCGGTAAATATGAGATAATGATTATCCCATGGGCAGATGATTATTGATCTGAACCGCACTCTTGACTACAATACATAGATAGTCTGACGAATGATTCTTTGAACAGATAAGGTGTTGGATGCGATGCGCTCTTTAAGTTTTCTTAGCAAAATGACGATATTCAGCTTCTTGCTTAGTACGCTGCCTGTGATCTTTATCGGCGCTTTCGCCTTCTTTACGTCCTCAAGTGAAATCCAAAAAAATGTAAACGAAGGGAAAATGCAGTTAATCACCCAAATTAACTCCAATGTAGAGCAGAAATTAACCACTGTCAACCATACACTAAATCAGGTCATCAATTCCACTGTTCTCAAAAAAGCCATGGATATGCCGCTGACTGTAACCGATTTCATGATGTACGACGATCTGCGAAGCGAGATTCGGTATATGCAATCTTTTGACACGAGGCTGGAAGATGTTCTCCTGATTAATGCGAAACAGAATTGGATGATCAAAAATTCAGGGCTCTACCGTTTCGACAACTATCCGTTTGCTGATAAATTGATATCCCTGATGAACACGCAAGACAATAGCACGTGGATCCTGAATCCATCCGAGTGGTTTTACACCGAAGAAAATGCGCGAAGCGTGACCTGTGAATATAGTATTTCGCTAGTTAAAAAGCTGCCGACCACAGGACTCGATAAATTCGGCCTCGCTTTAGCTAATATCCCTGCCTGCTCCCTGAAGGATATGATTCAAAGTGATAGCGAGCATCCCGATGACATTGTCATCATGGACGAACACCAGCGAATTGTGATGGATCGGGATCCAGGTCTCATCGGAAAATCAATCGCAGCTGCCGGTCTGACCGACCTGACACACCTTGATGAAGATGAGAGCGGACAGTTCCGCGCCAACATTCACGATAAGCCTTATTCCGTTACGTATTTGCGTTCGAACCTGAACAATTGGACCTACTTATCCTTGACTTCGATTGACAGCTTGACCAAGGAATCCAGCAAAATCGGAACCTATACGATTTATATTTGCGTCCTGATGCTGCTTCTTGCTTTGCTGCTCGCATGGCTCGTTTCGCGTAAAATGTACTCTCCGATCCAGCTCCTTTTGAATCAAATCGGAGGCTTGGTGAGTGGGAATCAGAAGCGCAAAGCGAATGAATTTCAGATGATCAGCGAGCATGTGCATACGTTGTTTCAATCGAAATCGCAGCTCGAAAAAGAAGTCCATCAGCATATCGGCCAGGTACGGACCTTCTTCCTGATCAAAGCTTTTCAGGGGCATATTAAACCGACTGAGCTGCTAGAGAAACTTGCCCAATTCGGTTACACCGACCATATTGCTGCTTGGAAAACGATGTCCGTCATCACCATCCAAATCGACGCCATCGATCACACTCGCTATGAGAAAAAGGACATGGAGCTGCTGCTCTTCGCCGTGCACAACATGATGGAAGAGCTTATCCCTTCGGAGCAGCGCTTAGCGCCGATCCTAATTGACCAGACCATTGTGACCATGATTGGCAGCTCGGACAGCGTCGACAGCGACTTCCGTACGAAGGTGTACAGCCTAACCGAGCAGGTTCAACAGCATATTTATAATTTCCTGAAGCTGCACATTTCGATCGGGATTTCCTTGCCGATTCATGCGTTTACCCAGATGTCGCTAGCCTATAAAGAAGGGCTCGAGGCTTTGAAGCATCGCATCAAGCTCGGCGAGGGCATTATTATCCAGTATGAGAACATCAACTCAGGGAAGCATTACTTGAATTTGAACTATCCCAAGCCTATTGAGAATGAACTGATCGACAGCATTAAGCTAGCCGAAAAGGATAAATCCCGCGAGCTGTTGAAGCAGCTGCTGCATGCTGTTTTCGCGGCGCAGCTCACCCCGCAGGAGTATCAAATTCCGCTAGCGCGGCTGCTCAACAACCTGCTGATGATGATGCAGGAATCCGGCATCGCCTTGAATCAAATTCATCCGAACAAAGGCTCTTTGTTCGAGGAAGTGCTCGGCCTGCACACGACCGCCGAGATCGAGGACTGGTTCTGGACCGAGGTCATCCATCCGCTGATCCGTATTTACCGCGACAGACAGGATGCGCAGTACCACAACATTTCCGAGAAAATTATCGATCTCGTGCAGCACTATTACGACACGGATTTGACACTCGAGGAGTGCGCTTCTCGCTTGCATTACAATGCCAATTATTTGAGCAGCATTTTCCGCAAAGAGACGAACTGCTCCTTCAGCGATTATTTATCGAACTATCGTTTCAATATGGCGAAAAAATGGCTCTCCGAGACCGATATGCCGATCAAGGATATCTCCTCGAAGCTGCGCTACAACAACTCGCAGAATTTCATCCGCTCCTTCCGCAAGCAGGAAGGGCTCACGCCCGGTCAGTATCGGGATAAGCAGAGGGAGGGCTTGCCGCCTAGTACTTAGGGGGAAGAGCTGAGACACCCTCCACCGCTGGAAAAGCAAACAGCCTGCGAAAATGCAAACAGCCTGCGAAGACACCACATGATTGTTGGTGGTTTCGCAGGCTATTGTTCGCCTTGCGGGATGTAGGACAGCCTCGAGGAGGCTTGTCCACATGATCTCCGTTTCTACGCGGTTAAGCGGAAACGACTTGGCTCGAATCGACCGCTGCTTTAAGCGCGGCACGGTTGTCCCACAGGAAGGAGAGCACCTGATTACGCTCATCGAAGAACAACTCTTCTGCATCCTCATAATCTTTCCCGACGCCATGCACACTGAATCGTTCGTCTTCATAACTCATTAAGGTCCATTGACCTCCACGTTTTTTATCAGCAAAAACAAGGTAAAGCTTCTTCCCTGCTGCGTCCCACTCTGCGAAGTTTGAAAAGTTGTCCAAAATCAAGCTGATGTCCTGTTTATTCTTAATTTGCATGATCTTATCTCCTTTTCGCTTTTTTTAAAATCGTACCCGAGTTTCCGTGAGAAGTTTGTCACACTTTGGGGACGAATTGTAGGAATTTTTGTCGACGGGGATGAATGGGTCTGTGGGAATCGCTGCGTAAGGTGGCTTGGGACTAGCAGTGGCGCTATTTAGCTGGAAAAACTACAGCTAATTTCAGCGGATTCACTGAGAATCTGCGATTAGATGGATTTCCTACAGCTAATTTTCGGCTTTTCGGCGTAGAGGCGGAAAAGAGAGGAAAATAACTGTAGGAATGGACCTCTGTCAAGAAAGTAGACACCTGCTAAGAGAATTAACCAACACTTTTATAGTAGTTTTCTTCGAATCGAACGGGTGAAAGGTAACCCAAAGAACCATGGATCCTTTTACGATTATAAAAAAGTTCAATGTATTCGAACATA